>JAHEYM010000256.1 GCA_023251595.1 Bacteroidota bacterium | reverse complement strand
TATCCATGTAACGGATGGAAGGTATTCTTTACAACGATCTCTATATCCATGTAGCAGATGGAAGATATTCTTACCTCAAAACATTTGGTTTCCACAAATACTTCCCTTATCTTCGCCAAAGAATTGAAACTAAACTTACTAATAATACGACCATGAAAAACCTATTTTTAGCTATTGCTTTCCTTGCATTAGGTGCTTTTGCAACTGTTAGCGCTCAAACATCTGCAACTGCTACACAAACACCTGCAACTGCAACTCAAACTACTGAGCAGGTAGCAACTAAGACAGACGTCACACCTGTTATCGCTACTGCGGCACCTGTGATGTCGTGCCACCCTGCTGCAACTGCTGCAAAAACAGGTAAAGGTGCTTGCTGCTCTTCTGCAAACTCATCAAAAGCTTGTTGTCATGGTGAAGCGAAAGCCGGTTGTCCTGAAACCAAAGATTGCCCAAAAGGATCGGCTCAGTGTAAAGAACACGCTGAAAAAGCAGGTGCTGTTGCTCCGGTAACCAAGTAATTTTCTAAAGAAAAATTTGCAGAAGTTCCTGCAAACTCCCGATTTCGAAAGTAATCGTTTCACGGTGTTTTAGTCCCTCGGGATTAAAGTACACCTGATCTATTCCGGCATTCTTCGCACCCAGAATATCGACCTGAAGATTATCGCCAATCATCACGGATTCTTCTTTATGCGTGCCCGCCATGTTTAATGCCAGGTTGAAGATTTCTATTTCGGGCTTCTTATATCCTAATTCTTCGGAAATTAAAATATGGGTGAAATAGGTATCCAATCCTGAAGAATTTAATTTGATAAACTGAGTCTCTTTAAAACCATTCGTAAGAATATGCAGCTTGTGAGAAACAGATAGTTTCTCCAAAACTTCTTTCGCATGCGGAAATAAAGCCGTCTTACGCGGGGCACGTTTTGTATATTCTGCTGAAAGCGATTTCGACAACAAAACATTTTCAATACCCAGATCGAGCAAAGCAAACTCAAATCTCTTGTCGCGAAGTGTGGCTTTATCAATCCTTCCGTAACGATACTGCTCCCACATCACTTCATTGCGGTTTCGGTAGGCAGTCAGGAATAACTCCAAACTCTCTATTCCTTCGGAGGGCAGATCAAATAATATATATATTTCAGTTAAAGCTTCAGAAGCGTTTTTGTTGAAATCCCACAAAGTATGATCGAGATCGAAAAAAATATGCTTGTATTTTTTCACTCTATGATCGATCGTTTTAAATCCTGAAGCGTGAGAACATGATATAATTCAAAAATAGATATCATCAGAAAAGACCAGAAAACGATGGAAATAAACATATACATCATCACTTTCTTTTTATTGTGAATAAGTCGCGTGGCGATGAATGTACCCACCGGTATAGATAAAAGAATCGGCGTGACAAATGCAATTCCGATAATTCCATAATTACTCCAGATACGCACCAGACGTCTGTTTCTTGAATTAAAAACTTTTTTCTTGCGGATAATAAAATGATCTGCATTAATTTTCCCTTCAGCGTGTCTCCGTTTGAAAATTGCTACAACAGGTGTCTTCAGAAAAACCCAAACCCGCACAATAAAATCGCTGCCATAAGCGAATATCAGAACACCTAACATTCCACCAATAATAGAATAAGAGATTTTTTCTATAAATGAGAAATTGTAATTATCATCAAAATAAAGAAATACCGGACCCGCAATGAATTTTACAGAACTCATTGCAATGATAAGCAGTACTTTTAGAAATTCATCCATCTCACATTTTGATGCCGAACGCCAGATCGCCCGCATCTCCCAGTCCCGGCACGATATACGATTGTGCAGTCAACTCATCATCGATCGCTCCCACCCACAAACTAACGTGGGTCGACAGATGACGCTTCACATAATTCACACCCTGTGCACTCGCGATGGCGCAAACAATATGAGTGTGTTCGGGTGCGCCACGCTCCAACATCGATTTGTAGGTAAGCACCATCGACGAGCCGGTCGCCAGCATCGGATCACTAAGAATAAGTGTGCATCCTTTCAACGTCGGACAAGAAAGATATTCAAGTTTTATGTCGAAGGTCCCGTCTTTATGATGTTTTCGATATGCAGAAATAAATGCGTTGTCCGCGCGATCGAAATAATTTAATAGTCCCTGGTGAAGTGGTAGTCCT
Source organism: Bacteroidota bacterium (assembly GCA_023251595.1). GTDB lineage: Bacteria > Bacteroidota > Bacteroidia > AKYH767-A > JABDAW01 > JAHEYM01. The sequence goes on along the minus strand of JAHEYM010000256.1, from coordinate 4,004 downwards.
GCTCTCAGAATGGTTGCAAGAACCGGCTGTCGTGCGAGAACCGGAATTCTTGAAATACCGAGTGGTGTGATAATCTCCGTTTCCTGATATGCCAAACGTTTGCTGATTTCATAGGCGAAAATTTCACCCAAACGTTCCATATTTCTTCTGAAACGCATCCGGTCTTGCTGAATAGATGCACTGCGAATTTCGGAGATAAACTGATTCACTATCGAATGTTCTTTACTCAGAATAGTTACCATAGCGCGTTTCTTAGGAAATGTTCAACCTCTTTACTTCGTGACAAATATAGACAGAATGAGAACAAAAATCAAGATGAAAGATAATAGTTACTTTTTTAACCAACGAACGGCGCTCGGAAGATTGTTCAAAGTAATATGCGGATAGAAAAACACCTCCGATCCAAACCCTTTGTAGAATCTCGCTAATTGCGGATTCATCGATCCTTCAAAATCAAGAATCAAATTTTCGCCTGCATGTTTTTCTATATAACGATCGATCAATAAGTGCATGAGTCCGGTGTTTTTATATTGCTCGGCTAATGCTGAAAAAATAAATACGGCATTATTCTGAATTTTAAAAACAATAATTCCGCCGATAACTTTTGATTGACCATCCCCGGTATAAAGCACTTCACAAAAACCTCTTTTCTTCATTTCATCACAAAGAACGAGAAACATTTTATAATCGGAATTCTTTAATGTTGAAATGCTTTTGCCTTTGGTCACTCTGAATAATTTAATAATATCCGTTATTCGTTCGGGGTCGTTAAGAATTAAATAAGCTCCGGTCCTTGCTTTCTTTAAATTACGAAGATGATTTGTAGAATATTGTTTTTCAAGCTTCTGATAGGGCTGATGAAGATTCAAATGATGGGTTACTTTTGGTTGAAGTTTATATTTTTCAACCGGAAAATTATTCTCCGTATTCAAACAAATGTCGATATATTTATAATGTTTTTCAACCATATTCAAAAAAGACTGCAAAAGATTCTGATTAGGTTTTTCTTTGAAATAGACTCCGTTTTGTTGGGTGAAAAAAGGTTGGTATAAATAATTGATTCCGAATTTTCTTCGCCATGTGAGGGGAAATATAGATTCGTAATCTCCCTCTATCAGAGCATCCCAACCTGGAGAAACGATATCGAGATAAAATGACATTCCATATATATTGAAATTCGCCGAGTTCAGAATGGAATGATCCCAACGCTTTTTATCAATATCATGATGTTTAATAAAATTGATCATCGTCATTATTGTTTGGAAGCAATCCGCACCATTTCATGATAAACATTTTGCCAACCAACCCAGGGAAATATATTGCTGAGCGATTCATTATGCCAGAGACTAATGAAAGTTCCGTTCACAGCTTTTACTTCATCGATCAGTGGTTGGATTTTCGATATCGCTTTTTCGGGTGAAATTTTCATATAACTCCTAAGTGTTGCATCCATCACTGCAAATGGAAATATCTCGAGTGGAGTCGTTTGTTCATCCTGAAGATCATAAAAGAAAAACGGAGTACAGGTTCCTGCCCGGAATCCCGTCGATGAGGCATATCCCATCGAATAATCTTCACGAATCTCATTTTCGATTAATACGCGATAAGTAATCGGTAATTTCATCCGGAGAAAGTGCTGTCTGCTTCTTACTATATCTGAATGCGCAACTCGAGCGAGAGCTGAGATTTCCAATTTTACTTTCCCGCTATCATCCTGTGAAGCATAAGAGGGATGAATTCCTATCGGATACTTTTCTGATATATCGCGAATTAAAGTTTTGTATAAGGGATGATGTACAGAAAGATTCCTGTCATTTTTGTCAAATTCACCTACAAGAAAAAAATACAGATTATTAATCCCGAATTCCTTTTGGATCGTATTAAGCATATCGTAAGTATCAAACGGATCTTTTTCTCTTCCTTTCAACACACTCATTCTTTTGTTAAAGTTCGGCATATCGCCCTTCAGCAGCGACCTCCCGAAAGCACCCAATGTCCTTATTAGTCCCTTGCCCCTGAAAGCATAAGCATTGTCGATATCAATTGTAGACATATACTTATATTTTCGTTCGGGAAAAGTGAATTCAGGGTATCTTTTCTGAATAAGATTTTTCAGTTGCATCGCCCAAATATCGATTGCAGGTTTTTGGAGAATTCCTGAAACATACGCTAAACTTTGATCCGCCTCAAATCTGCCGTGTTCATCTTCCCGAAAAGGCAGATATTCTTCATATCGCGAAAGCATGCGGAATGAGGAAGTCAGAAGATCAGGAATATCACCTGAAAAAGAATCATCTGTAAAGCTACCCAAAAGATCGGGAAATTTGTAATTCTGATTCTTCACCCCTTTTTCAAATAAAAGTTGGAGGGGAGTTATGTTGATACCTGTTTGAAATGGATGATGAGAATAATTAATTTTCGGTCCGGGATATGTTTCAAATTCAGAAACATCCGTCGTTATCCTGAAATCAACACCGAGAATAATTTTAAATATAAAATGAACGATATATTGCAATCGTGCTGAAGTAGCAGAGCTATATACCAGAATCATCAAACGGCGATAACTTCTACCAATTTCGAACAAATAAATTTTGCTGCTTTTCCATCACCGAAAACGGTTGGAAAATTCAATTCATTTTTGTTTTTAAATAAATCGAATGCATTCTTTATTTTCGATTCATCCGCATCCGCCAATATATTCACGCCACTCTCAACCAATTCTACCCATTCTGTTTCGTGGCGCAATGTGATGCATGGTTTTTTCAGGAAACTCGCTTCTTTCTGCACCCCTCCTGAATCGGTCATCACCAACACACAATGTTTTTCCAACAACATCATTTGTAAAAAAGAAGCCGGTGGAATTAATTTAATATTCTTATTGTTTTTGATTGTTTTTAAAAACTTCATATCCGGAATTAATTCCATCATTTTTGATGTTCTGGGGTGAACCGGGAATGCGATCTGAAGATTTTCTTTTGCCCCAAGATCTCTCATAGCAGACAATATCGATTGAAGTCTCTCTATATTATCTGTGTTATTTTCGCGATGAATGGTAGCCAGAATATATTTCCCTTTTTCCAAACCGGTTTCATTCAGCCATGGAATATATTTCTCTGCTGTCTCTGAATAGTGAAGTGTATTATCAAACATCACATCACCACAATGATATACACGCGGATGATCGGAAGAAGCTTGAATATTCTGCTGATCTGCATTGACGATTCCTTCGCGTTTTAAATTCTTTAAACCTGCTTTTGTCGGTGTAAATAAAAGTGTGCTGCAATGATCGCAGACAATCCGATTAATTTCTTCGGGCATACTTTTATTAAAGGAACGCAAACCTGCTTCAACATGAATTAATGGAATCTGCAATTTCGCGGCAACCAAAGCACCTGCTAATGTTGAATTTGTATCACCATATACCAACACAGCATCAGGTTTCTCCCTTAATATAATTTCTTCCAGGGCGGAAAGCATCGCACCGGTTTGTTTCGCGTGACTCGCAGAACCGATCCCGAGATTGTATGCAGGGTTCGGCATCTCCAATTCTTCAAAAAACACTTCCGACATATTAGTATCGTAATGCTGACCGGTATGTACCACTACCTCTCTAATCTGATCTTTCCAGTTTGCCTCAATCTCCCGATGAAGAGCAGTAGCTTTAATGAATTGTGGCCGGGCGCCGAGGATGGTGAGAATCTTGATCATAATGTGAACGGTGGATAGTGGATAGTCAATAGTGAATAAAGTGTTTGCAAAAATAGGTTAAAAGTAAACGTCCTCCCCCTACCCCCTCCAGCGGGGGAGAATTGGATTCATATCTTTTTTGCAAAAAGATATAAATCATGAGCTACTTAATGTTAGTTCAAAAATTTCTCTTCTTCGAAGAGAAGTTTTTACTTTCTCCCCCGCCGGAGGGGGCAGGGGGAGGATAGCACAATGTAATTTGTCTATCACAAAAGTCCTTCATCTGCAAAAGAGAAATGCGTTCCTGCGGTCACAAT
>JAHEYM010000255.1 GCA_023251595.1 Bacteroidota bacterium | reverse complement strand
TATAAATTTTTTTCTTGAGAAATTTGGTTTCGGTGATCAATGAATTTCGGTCAACAGCATTCCGGATTGTGACGAGTAATCTATTAAGATCAGGAGGTTTCGAAATAAAATCGAATGCGCCTTTTTTAATTGCTTCAACAGCGGTATCAATTGTTCCGTGTCCTGAAATCATGACTACAGGCGTGTCGGGTGTTATTTCCTGTAATTTTGTTAATACCTCAATGCCATCCATCTTTGGCATTTTGATGTCGCAGAGGATTAAGTCATATTTTTTTTCGGCTGCAAGTTTGATTCCTTCCATTCCATCAGCCGCTTCGTCGACTTTGAAACCTTCGTACTCAATAATTTCTTTCAACGTACTCCGAATTGTTTTTTCGTCGTCGATTATTAATATATTACTCATGATTATTTATTAGAGGACAAAAGTACATTTGTTGGGTGAGACTGCGACATAAGATTCGAAAGAATTCCCTCTTTTAATGCAAATTTTGACACCATTAGTTTTCGAATCGGCATGGCTTTAATAATGGCGTGTGTGCATATCGCCGAGATGGAAATCATCTCTATTCTGAACACTGCCATTCCTTTCATTTCACTTATTTGAACTGAATTGGATGAAAGGAAAGAATTATAAATTTCATGAAACTGTGGTATTTCAATTTCGCAGAAAGTATTTTTCTCCCAAATATCGCTGTCCCTGTATTTGAATCCTACAACTTTTGCGAATGTGCTAAATGCGCCGGACGAGCCGACAAGACAAGATACTCCGTGTTCCTTTGCTGCAAGGAATACCGGCGTAAAAGCGGTTTGAAGATAATTATGAATGGCTTCGGTCTCAGAAATTTTAATTGGATCCGACGGACTGAATTGTTGGAGAAGACGTGCTGCACCTACTTCCAAACTTTGATGCCAGAATATTTCATCGCGGTTTGCAATAATAAATTCGATCGATCCACCACCGATATCCATGATGAGTGATTTATCAGCCCCGAGATCCATCGAATTTTTCACCCCTTCATAAATCAATTTTGCTTCGTCGGAACCCGAGAGAATATTTACATTTATTCCGGTTTTGATTTTTATTTGTTGGATAAAGTCTGCGCCATTTGAAGCAGAACGAATAGCAGATGTGCCAAAGGCATAAATTGAATGCACATCATAATCTTTGCATATCAATGCTAATTTTTTAATGGCATCAAGTCCTCTGCGAAAAGGACGTTCGGCAATAGATTTTAAATCGTCAGAACCTTCGGCGAGTTTTACAATTTCTTTTGTTTTTCTCAGAAACACGTATGACCCACCGGGCGCAACTTCAGCAATTAAAAGGTTGAATGTATTCGTGCCCAGATCAAGGATCGCAATTTTCCCTTCCATCGGTTAATATTTTAGCCAGCGGAATAATTCACGCCATGAAGCTTTCTTGCCATACATGAGAATACCGGTGCGATAAACTTTTGAAGCAAACCATGTTGTACCAAGAAATCCGAGAATTAGAAGTGAGATAGAAAGCGCTATTTGCCAGATCGGAACACCCCCGAAAGGAAGACGGATCATCATCGTAACAGGTGAAGTGAGTGGAAACATTGAAAACCAAAATGCAATAGGTCCGTTTGGTTTTAAAATAATACTTGATGAAACAATCATCGATAAAATAAGAGGAATTGTTACCGGCAACATAAATTGTTGGGTATCAGCCTCGCTATCAACCGCGGATCCAATCGCTGCGAAGAGGGCAGAGTAAAGAAGATATCCTCCAAGAAAATAGATTACAAAACAAATAGTAATGGTAGAAAGGGGGAGACTGCTTATGGAAGCGATGATGGATGACCGCATATCCAAGTTCGAAAGATCATCGGCAGAAACGCTGTTTTGCCCTAATTCGTCTGAAGGAGTTTTCGCCTGAACTGTAATTGCCTGAGTTGTTTTGGTGGAAGCTTTCTGTGAAAAGAAAATCGTCGTGGCAGAAAATATGATTGAAGTCAGAATAATCCAAAGAACAAATTGGGTGAGCCCGACCAAAGCGATGCCAATAATTTTGCCCATCATGAGTTGAAAGGGTTTCACCGATGAAATAATTACTTCGACGATACGATTTGTTTTTTCTTCAATCACACCACGCATTACCTGGGCGCCATAAAGAAATATAAAAAAATATATAAGGAATCCGGCAGCATAACCTATTCCGGTTGCAACTCCGGAACTTGTCTCTTCACCTCCTGTTCTTCGGGTTACAACGTTCAGATTATTTTTTATTTTACCAAGAAGTTGTTCGTCGCAACCCGCAGCGGTTTCCAATTCGTGTTGAATGGTATTTTGGATACCCATCAGCACAGGGAGACTGGGTTGAGCATCTCCATGATAAATTACGATTGAAGGGATGGTAGTCCCTGGCTGTTGATCAATGACAAGTATCGAGAAATACTCCTCCGTTTTAAGTTTCTTTTTCGCTGAATCGATGTTAAGGTCATCATAATAAAATTCAACATTATTATTTTGTTGAAATTTATTTTTATATATTCCGGTATGATCGAGTACTAAAATCTTCGAGGTCTTGTCCGAAACCTGCGAGAGCATGATTGGAATGATGAACAATAATCCCATGAGCAGCGGACCTACGATCGTCATGATAATGAACGACTTTTTCCTCACACGAGTTAAGTACTCTCTTCGGATTATTAAAGGAACTTTGGACACTTTAATTATGAGTTATGAGTTATGAGTTATGAGTTATGAGTTATGAGTGATGAGTAATGCAAATTTTTGAGAGAGTAAAGTAAATTGTGTCAGATAATTTTGTTATATAATAAACATATTTTTCAAGAAGGAAGCACTGTTTTTCGTACATAGAACTCATACCTCATAACTCATAGCTCAACGGCATTTACTTTAGAGATGAAGATGTCTTCCATAGAAGGAATGACTTCGTGTAATGATCTGACCTGAACTATTGGTAAAACCAATTTCAGCAGATCGTTTGGTTGGTGATGATCGAGGAATTGAATTCGCATCCGGGTTAATTCTTCTTCCGATTTTGATTCCAGAATTTGATATGCAGAAGGGAGTGCTGATCTGAAAGAATCCACTTCACCCGTATAAGAAATTTCAAATATATTTGATTTATTATTATTTCTTATTTCACGAACTGTACCATCGAGGATTTTTTTTGATTTATTGATGAGCGCGATATGTGAACACAACGCTTCGACTGATTCCATTCTATGTGTGGACAGGATGATGGTCGTTCCGTTTTTATTCAGTTCCAGCATTTCATCACGAACAAGATTTGCATTTATCGGATCGAAACCGGAAAATGGTTCATCGAGAATCAGTAATTTTGGACCGTGAATAATGGTAACAATGAACTGAATTTTTTGCTGCATCCCTTTACTCAGATCCTCAACCTTTTTTTTCCACCATGTTTCAAGTTCAAATTTGCGGAACCAGAATTTCAATTTCTGAATCGCATCTCTTCTCGACATTCCTTTCAGTTGTGCAAGATAGATTGCCTGTTCACCGATCTGCATTTTTTTATATAACCCTCTTTCTTCGGGCATGTAACCGATGAGATCGGTATGAGACGGTACGATTTCAGAACCTTTCCAAAGCACTCTACCTTCATCCTGAATAATGATCCGATTCATAATTCGAATGAGCGTTGTTTTACCAGCTCCGTTCGGACCAAGTAACCCGAAGACACTTCCTTCAGGAATGTTCAGGTCGAGATGATCGAGAGCACGGTGACCCGAATATGATTTCGAAAGATTCTGAATTTCTACAAGATTCATTCAACAAAAATATACTATTGGAAATATTCCTTCATACGATCGAAGAAACCCTTTTCACGCTTGCCGGGATTGGGTGCAAAGTTATCTGAATTTCGTAATTTTTCGAGAAGAATTTTTTCTTCACCCGAAAGATTTTGCGGAGTCCATATATTAATATTCACTAAAAGATCGCCACGATGATAACTGTTAACCTGCGGCACTCCTTTGCTTTTCAGCCGAAGCACTTTTCCTGATTGCGTACCCGGATCAATTTTAATTCTTGCTTTTCCTTCGAGTGTTGGTATTTCTATCTGTGTTCCGAGTGCAGCATCTGCGAAATTAATATAGATTTCATGAAGAAGATTATTTCCATCACGTTGAAGATTCTGGTCAGGGACTTCTTCAATCACCACTAACAGATCGCCCGGAATACCACCTCTTTCGGCAGCATTTCCTTTCCCACTAACTGACAATTGCATTCCCTCTGCCACACCAGGAGGTATCTTGACTGTTATCACTTCTTCACCGCGTTCTATTCCTGATCCGTGACAGGATTTGCATTTACTTGCGATAATCTGACCTTCACCCGAGCAAGAACCACAGGTAGCTGTTGTTGCCATTTGACCGAGAATGGTATTTGTGACCCGTCTGACTTGACCTGATCCTTTGCATGTCGGGCATGTTTGAAACGAAGAACCGGGCTGTGCACCATTTCCCTGACAGATATGACAAGCAACATGTTTATTTACTTTGAGTTTTTTTTCAACACCAACAGCAATTTCCTGAAGTGTCAATTTGACTTTGATACGGAGATTGGAACCACGACTGACATATCGACGGTTGCCACCACTACCTCCACCGAAAAAGCTTTCGAACGGATGAGCTCCACCAAAAACATCCCCGAAATGGGAGAAAATATCATCCATGTTCATCCCGCCCGGACCGCCTCCGGAACCACCTCCCACACCCTGATGACCAAATTGATCGTAGCGTGATTTTTTATTCGGATCGCTTAGAACATCGTAAGCCTCAGCAGCTTCTTTGAACTTTTCTTCGGCTTCTTTGTTGTCAGGGTTTTTATCGGGGTGAAATTTCAGCGCCATCTGACGATAGGCCTTCTTTATTTCCTGATCCGAAGATGAACGGGTGACACCGAGCACTTCATAATAATCTCGTTTCGCCATAATTAATTTGCTACCACTACCTTGGCGTATCGAATGATTTTATCGTTGAGGGAATAACCGGACTCGACCTGATCGATCACGACACCTTTCGCCTCTTCAGATGTTGCCGGTATCGTAGTAATTGCTTCATGAAGGTCGGTATTAAATTTTTCGCCAACTGCATTGATTTCCTTCAGCCCTCTTGCCTCGAGGACAGATTTTAATTTAGTATGAATGAGTGTGACTCCGGTTTTTAAAGCATCGAGATCGGAGGCAGAAGTGATGGATTTCAGTGCGCGATCAAAGTCATCGACAACAGGGAGAAGAGAAAGAATAAGATCCTCGCCGGCATATTTAGCGAATTCCATTTTTTCCCGATAGGTTCTTTTTTTATAGTTTTCAAATTCAGCAAAAATGCGGAGATATTTATCTTTCGCCGCATCGAGTTCCTGTTCAAGACCTATAATAACCTGTTCCCCGGTCTGTTCGGCGCCTAAATCATTTGAATCTGAATTTTCGACTTGTTCATTTAGTTCATTTTGGGTTTCTCCGGATATTACATTTCCTGAATCCTCACTGCTCTGCTTTTCCGCGCTCATTTTATTTATATTTTTTCTGATCGTCTCCGTCATTCTTTTGAAAGGTCCTTTTTTCTTTTCCATCGCGATTAATTAACTTACTTTACGGACGCAAATCATAAGCTGCGGGCGTCTAACAAGGATTTTGCCAATCAATTTTAAGCGCCATTTTGGCACATCAAAAACAACGGCAACCACGTGAAGTGATTGCCGCATGACATGAGTTCCTTTATGTGCTTCTTAATGTTGAACAAGCGTCTCGAGTTCCATCCCGAGGGCTTCGCCACGTAATCCCTTCGCGAGGATTACACCGTTTGCGTCAATAAGAAAGTTGGTAGGGATTGATCGTACTCCGTAAAGCTGAGCAGCTTTGGATGTCCAGCCACCGAGATCACTAACATGTTCTGCCCACTCAAGACCGTCTGATTTGATTGCGTTCAACCATTTGGTCCGATCGTTATCGAGAGAAACACTAAAGATAGTGAAACCGTCAGCACCCTTAAATTTGGCGTCCTTATATTTTTTGTAAGTAGCAACAACATTCGGGTTTTCACCGCGACAAGGACCACACCATGAAGCCCAAAAATCAATTAAAACTATTTTTCCACGATAAGCAGAAAGTGAAATTTCCTTGCTCTCTGTATTGAGTTCTTTGATTTCGGGAGCAACCTGACCGACTTCAGTTCCG
>JAHEYM010000254.1 GCA_023251595.1 Bacteroidota bacterium | reverse complement strand
GTGGTTCCGATTGAATGTGCGGAATAAAATAATTAGGAATTGAGAATTAGAAAAAAAATGACCACGAAGTGGTCAAACGTTTATAGAAAATGAAACCCGGATAATTTGACGACCAGGAAGTGGTCGAACCATAGCACAATATGTCTACATATACGCAACTCTACATTATGATTGTATTTTCCACAAAAGGAAGAGAAAAATTAATTCACGCTGATTGGGAAGAACGACTATATAAATATATAACCGGTATAGTTCAAACAAAACAACAAAAAATGCTGGCAATTAACGGAATGCCGGATCATATTCATTTTCTGATAGGAATGAAACCTACGTGTACGATCTCTGATCTGGTAAGGGAGGTAAAAAAATCATCAAACGATTTTATTAAAGACGAAAAACTATCGAAATTCCAATTCAATTGGCAAAAAGGATTTGGAGCCTTTTCTTATGGGCACTCGCAGTTGGACATGATCATCAAATACATCATGAATCAAAAAACGCATCATAGAAAAATGACTTTTGAAGAAGAATATATTACTTTTTTGAAAAACTTTAATGTAGATTATGATGAACTATACGTATTTGATTAAATAGTTTTGATCAACACACAGAAAGGGTTGCGAAACAGAAGTATGTTGTTCGATACCTCCGGCATCGTAAATTCGACACACCATCCATTTCCTACAAACGTTGAATCACTTCGTGATTTTGCAATATTAGGATTGATTAAATTTCCTTGAATATTTAGCTGTATGAATGACTCGTTATTTCGCCCTATTGAAAACAAAAGCATCAAGCATTTGCCACAAACCGAACCGCCGATAATAATATTAACCCATAATAATTATGATAACGAAGTTATCAAACGTTTATAGAATTAACGACCATTAATTTTACGACCACGAAGTGGTCGAACCCTCACATGACAAGGCTCTGATAAAATGCGGTGAAATTTGTATATTTGTACTCTTAATTCTTAAAATGAAAAAACTCCTCTTCACCCTTCTCTGCTGCATTATAATCTATACCTCTTTTTCCCAAACCGCTGCCTCTTACTCTTTCAGTACTTCAACTTCCCCTTTCGTGAGTATTGCAACGACAGGAACATTGGCAAGTATTTCGGGTGATGATTTTACACAACAGAATATTCAAATCGGATTTACTTTTAATTTTTGCGGATCGAATTACACTTTCTTTTCTGCAAACTCAAACGGTTTTATTTCGCTTGCAAATTATATTGGATTTACTGCAACCGGTACAAATTCACTTTCCGAATTGGCAAATATTGCAAACGGGCAAGGTATGATTTGTCCTTTTTGGGATGATCTGGATTGCACAGGAAGAGCCGGCTATTATCAAACGACCGGAACTTCACCCAACAGAATTTTTACATTCGAATGGAATAACGCTGCATTATATGGCGGATTAAGCGGTCCGACAAACGACAGTCTCACTTTTCAACTAAAATTATACGAAGGTACAAATGTCATCAAATTCTTCTACAACAACAGAACGAACCCCGCGCTCACCGCCACGATCGGCATAATGAACAGCACGCTCGATTATCAGACGTTGAACAATTCAACATCCTCACCTGCACCCTCAGCAACAACATTCTACACAACGATCAGCATCTTACCCGATTCGGGACAAGTATATATATGGAGTCCGGTCCCATTGGGAATTACTTCTGAAATAAATTCTAAAGATCACATTAATATCTTTCCAAATCCGACTGAGGATATTCTGCATATTGATTTGGCTGAAGGAAGTTCAAAATCGATAACGATTGAAAGTATGGATGGAAAAATTTTGATTGAAAAATTATTTGACAATCGTTTCCCAGATATATATGTAAATCAACTTGCGCAGGGAATATATATTTTGAGAGTTGTTGGAGATAACCGGGATGAAACATTGAGGTTTGTCAAAAATTAATCCTTTCAGGATTAACGAATCAAAAACTGACTACTGACTACTGACTACTGACTACTGTTAATTGTTAATTGTTAATTCCAGCACTTTCTGATACATCTTTTCATACATCGGTGCAATTATAGATATATCGAATTTCTTCGCTTGCTCGAGCGCGTTGCTTCTGAAATTTTGAAACGTATTTTCATCACTCAAAATCATTGAGGCATGTTTCACCATATCATCAATATCCCCTACTCTGCAATTATAACCTGTAACTCCATGAATATTTAATTCGGGAATACCACCCGATTCCGTAGAAATAACAGGCAGTTGGCAAGCCATTGCTTCCAACGCCGCGAGACCAAAACTTTCTGTTTCTGATGGAAGAATAAATAAATCGCAGACGGACAAAATTTCTTCGATCGCATCCTGTTTCCCCAGAAATCTTATATTTTCTGCAACCTCACATTCTCTACACTCACGTTCAATAGAAGCACGTTCGGGACCATCTCCAATCAATAATAATTTAGATGGGATGGTTTCCTGTAATTTTAAAAACACCTTCACCACATCCTGTACTCTTTTTACTTTTCTGAAATTAGATGTATGACAAATTAATCTTTCATTCAAAGGCGCAATTGCTTTTCTGAAATGTTCCCGTGGTTTTTTTGAAAACCGTTTTAAATCTATAAAGTTGGGAATAACCACAATATCTTTTTTAATGTTGAAGGAATGTAAAGTTGTATCTTTCAGACTTTGTGAAACGGCAGTCACTGCATCCGATTCATTTATAGCAAATGTAACGACTGGAATAAAACTCGCATCTCTCCCAACCAAAGTAATATCAGTACCATGAAGCGTTGTGACGAATGGGACATATCGCCCTTCGGAAATCAAGATTTGTCGCGCCATATATGCCACAGATGCGTGTGGGATGGCATAATGAACATGAACTAAATCCAATTTTTCGAAACGAACAACTTCAACCAATTTACTCGTTAATTCCGTTTCATAAGGAATGTATTCAAATAGCGGATAATCCATTACCGGTACTTCGTGATATCTCAGATTATCGGAAAACATATCGAGACGAACCGGCTGACTGTATGAAATAAAATGAATTTCATGTCCACGCAATGCAAGCGCTTTCCCAAGTTCCGTTGCAATTACGCCAGATCCGCCATACGTTGGATAACACAAAACTCCTATTTTCATTTAACAGCTTTTTAATTCATTAGGGTTCCCTCTCTTCGTTCGGGATGATAATTTCATTATCTCTTCTCAAGATTCATTGAATCATATATCACTTGTTGAATATCTGTACGAATATTCATATTCACTAATTTCGGATTCTCTGCAACGGGATTGCAACGGTTTGAAAGAAAGACATACGTTAGATTATATTTCGGATCGGTCCATACGACATTTCCTGTAAACCCGGTGTGACCATACGTTTCTGCTGATGCCGCTTTAATGACAGAACCATTTCTATTATTCTGAATATCGGGTTTGTCAAACCCGATACCTCTTCGATTAAAATTAAGCGGATATTGTTGTTTAGTAAAATCGGCAACTGTTGCAGAGTCTATATAACGAACTCCGCCATATACTCCATGCTGCAACATCATCTGCATGAGTGCTGTCAAATCGAACGCATCGCAGAAGAGACCCGCGTGACCGGAAACGCCTCCGAGCATCGCTGCCGCTTGATCATGCACATAACCCACGAGTAATTGTCCACGCCATGTCAGATCATTTTCTGTCGGAGCAATTCTGTTTGCCGGAAAACGATCGCGAGGCTTAAAACACATTGTTTCCAAACCCATTTTTGAATAAAAATTTTTATATACAAAAGAATCAAGTGGTTGACCTGATTCCTGTTCTACGATTCTTTTCGTAATCATCATCGTGAGATCGCTGTATATAAATCGTCCTGCTCCACTAAGCGGAGATTCTTTTATAGTTTTCCAGATGGTATCGGCATAGCTGTCCTTCATATATAATTTTTCAGCCACTTGCAAAGTATATCCAGGCATTTTCGTATTCTTATATATCGAATCATTTAAATGACCGTCAGTTATTGTCGATTTGTAAAAAGGAATCCAGGGAACCAAGCCTGCCTGATGACATAACATCTCGCGCAAAATAATATCTTTCTTATTGGTCGTTTTTAGTTCGGGTAAATAATCAGAAATCTTTTTATCGAGATTAATTTTCTTCTCATCCACTAATTTCATCAATGCCATCGTGGTTGCCGCAATTTTTGTAACCGATGCCAGATCATATAAATCGGTTTCTTTGACGGGTTCCTTTTTGTCATAAGTGTGATAGCCATAAGATTTATGAAAAATGACTTTCCCATCTTTTGCAACGAACACCTGACATCCCGGCATGGCACCGGCTGCAATTCCGTTTTTTGCAAGACTATCTATCTTCGATAATTTTTTTGAATCCATTCCAACTGCCTCGGGTAATGCAAACTGCAATTTCCCTGTAGGCTTTATCAGGATCCCTGTGCCGCGTGGAAAAGCAGAAACAGGTGTAACCGGAATTCTTCCGGAGGCTCCCTTTGCACCGAAAATTAATCCGGCAGAAGTCCTTCCGACTGGATTTGAATCTTCATAAGAGAGAATCACTGCATCGGCTTTTGTTGCTGAAGGAAGACGTGTCAGACAATATGCATTTCCGAATATATCAAGAATTACTTTATGATCTTTCGAAAGTTCATCTATATAGTTATTTACACGTGCATCGATTCCATAATTCTGATCAGCACTTATCAAAGTTCCCTGTACTGAAACAATAATTACATTGTAAGTGGATAATGTTTTCAATAAAGTATCTGCCATCCAGTTGCCGATGGTTTTTTTGGAAAGATGAAATACATCAACCGGGGCATAATAGCCCAAATATTGTTCGAAAACCGTCGTGCTGTCAACACCCGAAACGAGTACTGCAATTCTTGTGGTATCAAGTCCCTGCAGAGGGATTAAATTATCTTTATTAGAGAGAACCGTAATACAAGAATCGAACAATTGACCATTCAAAACATTTGCTTTTGCGGTATTGAGATCTTCCACCAAATTTTTTAATTCGATTGGAGTATAATGATTAAGACCTTGCCAATACTTCACCCGAAGAACTCTTTTCACATGTTCATCGACTTCAGCTTGTGTAATTCTTCCGGATAAAATTCCATTTCTGATGGCGGAAATTGCACGGGGCACATCCTCCGGAAATAATAATATATCATTGCCGGCAATTAATGCTTTTAATTCTCTCTCACCGGGTTCAGCAACACCAGTTACTCCGCGCATCATCATCGCATCCGTAAAAATCAACCCGTTGAAACACATTTCATTTCTCAACAAATCAGTGACGACTTTACCCGAAAGAGTTGTCGGCATATTTGGTGTTGCATCAAGCGCGGGAACGAAAAGATGTGCGATCATCATACCGCCAAGTCCGCGACCAATCAGCGATTCGAAAGGATAGAGTTCGAGCGTATCCAACACAGATCTTGATCTGCTAATCAACGGCAGCGACAAATGCGAATCACGATCCGTATTTCCGTGTCCCGGGAAATGTTTTGCAGTCGCGAGTATTCCGTGATCCTGCAAAGCCTTCATATATAGATAGCCTCGTTCTGCAACTTCCTTTTTTTCTTCACCAAATGAACGATTACTGATAACAGGATTTAACGGGTTATCATTCACATCCACAACTGGCGCAAAATTTACATGAATGCCCAGTCGTTTACATTCTCTTGCAACTTGCTCCCCCATTTTATACACCAACGAATCATCTCGCGCCGCACCGAGTGTCATCTCATGCGGAAACTTCATGGTAGAATCAAGACGCATTGCTAATCCCCATTCGCCATCTATTCCAATCATTAAAGGCAAACGTGCAATCGATTGATAATAATTCGTAAGCTGAGCCTGTTTTACAGGACCACCTTTAAAGAATATCAATCCCCCGATATGATAACTCTGCACCAAACTTGCTACGCCATCGAGATACCATTTTTCTTTTGTGGGCTGAACGTCAGCCATGATGAGTTGTCCGATACGATCATCTACGTTCAAAGATTTCAGAACAGAATCGACCCACTTATCCGCTTTCGCATCTGCAGCAAATGGAGGAAAACTGAGACACTCCGGAACTTGAGCTTCAACAAAAAAAGGAAAAATAATTATGAGAGAAATAAATATTGAAAATCTTTTCAGAAGAGGGAAATTCATTTAATTAGTTCTATTAATAACAACGATTTTTTATTTATCGCGCGTTTCGCAGATCA
>JAHEYM010000253.1 GCA_023251595.1 Bacteroidota bacterium | reverse complement strand
GGACACAAAAAGCCGATTTTGGTGGAGCCGCACGTGCATTCGCATGTGGTTTTTCGTGCAATCATAAAGGTTATATCCTTTGTGGAATGTGTCAGACGGCTGATACCAATGATGTTTGGGAATACACGCCCTCAACAAATACCTGGATTTCCAGAATGCCTTATCCCGGTGCCGGAAGGGAAAATATGGTTGGATTTTCAATCGGTACAAGAGCGTATGTTGGAACAGGTGGTTCATTGTTAAATCCAAATGCAAATGATTGGTGGGCATTCGATCCCGGTACGAATTCATGGGCATCGAAAGCAAGTGTTCCCGGTGTCGGTCGTACTGCAGCGGTCGCATTTAATATCGACAGCGTCGGATATTTAGGTACCGGTTGGGGAACGGCACGTCTTGCAGATTTTTACGAATATAACCCGACAACAAATACCTGGACTCCAAAAGCTGCTTTCCCGGGGACTGCGCGATATATGGCAGTTGGATTTTCCATCGGCATGAAAGGATACATCGCAACCGGTGATGATGGTTCTATAAAACAACCTGATTGTTGGGAATATACATTGGCAAACACATGGAGCCAGTCTGCAACGCTCGATCATGGGCGTGCGAGTGCAGTGGGATTTGGCATGGCGACAAAAGGTTATGTAGGAATCGGATTCGACAATTTTCCTACTATGTCCGTTTATCAGGATTTCTGGGAATTGGGGAATACAGCAGGAATTGATGATGGTCCGATGAAAAATGAATCTATTAAAGCATTCCCAAATCCGTTTACAGAATATATTTCTGTTTCTTACACGTTGGAAAAAAGTGCAGCGGTGAAAATCGAAATGTTTGATCTCACAGGAAAATCAGTTTGTGTTTTGTCGGATAAATTAAATCAATATCCAGGAGAATATTCTGTAAAATGGAATGCGAATGAATCGAATCTGAACAATGGTATGTATATACTTACGATCAAAGCCGGACAGAAAGTATATACAAGAAAAATAAATTTATTAAAATAAATATTTAACCAAATAAAAAATATCCTCATGAAAAAAAACATTTACCTCTCAATTATCATTGCAGTTATTGCATGTCTCTACTCATTTAATTCGTCTGCACTTACCTGGACGCAAAGAGCAAATGTCGGGAGTATTCCACGTGCTTATGCCTGTGGCTTCTCTATCAGTACAACAGGTTATATTGGAACAGGACAAGACTCGTCCGGATATAGTAGAGCAGATTTTTGGGCATGGGATCAATTAACTAACACTTGGACACAGAAAGCCGACCTTACCGGAGGCGCGCGCGCGTATGCTTGTGGTTTCTCCATCGGCCAGAAAGGGTATATCATGTGTGGTTTAAAATTATTAGGAGATACAACTGATGTCTGGGAATATACCCCAGCCACAAATGCGTGGGTTGCAAAGGCCGCATATCCGGGTGCAGGTCGGGAAAATATTATAGGACTCAGTATTGGTACAAAAGGATATGTTGGAACCGGCGGTTCAATTATTAATCCACCCGCAAACGATTGGTGGGAATTTAATCCAACTGCAAACACCTGGACGGCAAAAGCCAGCATGCCGGGACAAAGTCGTGTAGGCGCTGCCGGATTTATTATAGCCAGTAATTGTTATGTTGGAACAGGGATGCATAACCTGACTTATTTAAATGATTTCTACGAATTTAACACTTTATCTAACACATGGACAATAAAGACTGCGTTTGGCGGGAGTGCACGTTATCTTGCAGTTGGTTTTAACATTGGCAATTTAGGTTATTTCGCAACCGGGGATGATGGCTCGACCAAATCCGATTGTTGGGAATATTCGATTGGTAGCAATTCATGGACACAGATCGCGAGTCTTTCTATCGGAAGGGCGTCGGCTGTGGGTTTTGGCATAGGAACAAAAGGATATATAGGCACTGGCTTCAATACTCCACCTCAAACACTTTTAAAGGATTTCTGGGAGCTCGGATCGCCTGCCGGTATTGATAATGTACCGGTGAAAGACGAATCTATAAATGTATTCCCAAATCCATTCACCGAATATATTTCAATTTCCTATTCGTTGGAAAAAAGTTCCCCGGTGAAAATTGAATTGTTAGATCTCACGGGTAAATCCGTTTGCGTTTTGTCGGATGAAGCGAATCAAAATCCGGGAGAATATTCTTCGAAATGGAATTTGGGTGAATCAAATCTAAGCAACGGTATGTATATACTTACGATTAATGCCGGTGAGAATGTATATACAAGGAGAGTGAATTTGGTGAAGTAAGAATATATCAGATTCGGGAGAGATTGCTTCGGTCGTTCCTCGTGCGGCCGAAACAATCGTAAGTGCTTTTGGGTATTAAGGTGGTGTTGAATTTGTATGCGACTTTAATCATTAAATACTTTATGGATAATTTTTTATTAAAAGATATTTTGACTGTTCGGAAAGAAGAAAAATAGCCTACTGAAAATATTATAGAGAGACCATATCTAAAAAGTGGAGAAACCGTTTACTCACCAAACGTAACTCCTAAAGAGAAAGTTGATCATATTTTTGTTACGATGGAGCTAAAACGAAATGGGAAAATACACATCAAACTACTTTAAACAATTTATTTAATGAGCAACATAAAAATATTTGAAAACCAAAAGATAAGATCAGTCTGGAATGAATCTGATCAAAAATGGTACTTTTCTGTACAAGATATAATCAAATTATTGACCGATACAGTTGATGTAAAGGATTATATAAAAAAAATGAAGAAGCGGGATGAGCAGTTAAATTTCAACTGGGGGACAATTTGTCCCCTGGTTGAAATGAAAGCCGCTGACGGTAAAAAACGAAAAGTGCAAGCAGCTGATACGCAAGGACTTCTGAGGATAATCCAGTCTATTCCTTCCCCAAAAGCTGAGCCTTTTAAACTTTGGCTTGCTCAAGTAGGATCTGACAGACTTGAAGAAATTGAGAACCCGGAATTGGCGACACTGAGAACGAGGGAATTATATAAGTTAAAAGGATACAGCGACGAGTGGATTGAAAAAAGGATGAGGGGAATTGCAGTAAGAGATGAACTTACCGATCAATGGAAAAAACGAGGTGTTAAGGAAGGGCTGGAATATTCTATTCTCACGGCAGAAATCAGTAAAGCGACATTTGGGATCGTTCCTAGTGATTACAAAAAATTAAAAGGACTTACAAAACACTTCAAAAGGGATCAGAATAAATTGACAACTCACAACTCATATGAATAGGCAATTATTAACGTTTTTTCTTTTTGTCAAGATTGCTACCTCTTTCGCACAAATATCTTTTGAACCCGGATATTTTATTGACAATGAAAATCATAGAACTGAGTGTCTGATCAGAAATAACGAATGGAAAAATAATCCCGATAAATTTATTTATACGTCAGATAGTACAGGAGAAAAGAAAAGTGGAAATTTAACAACCGTCAAAGAATTCGGCGTTTACAATGTTTTCAGATTCGTTCGGGGAAATATAGAGATAGACCGTTCACCCGACGATCCGAATACAATTACATACGGGAATGAACCAGTTTGGGAGAAAGGAAAGTTTTTTCTCAAAGTTCTGGTTGAAGGAAAGGCATCTCTCTACTATTTTGAGGAGGCAAATTTAATGAGGTTTTTTTATTCAATTAGCGATACTTCCATCAAACAGTTAGTTTATAAAAGATATTTGGTTGAAGGCGGAAATCTGTCTATTAATGAAGGATATAAAATTCAATTAATGACAGAATTAAGTTGTCTGGATTCCGGCATGAAACCGATCATGAATCTTGGTTACAATAAAATAGATTTGGAAGAATATTTTAAATCTTATAACAAGTGCAAAGGAAATCCATTTGTTGTTTATCATCCCAAAACTGATGCGAAAATGTTTCATGTTAAAATCACAGCAGGAATAGACCATTCATCCGTTTCGATCGCCAATGTATATGGGAACTCCATTATACACTTTGGAAACCAAAATAATTATAGAGCCAGTGCGGAAGCAGAATTTGTTCTACCTTATAACCGGCATAAATGGAGCTTGGTTTTCGAACCTGCTTATCAGTACTTTATTGCTGAACAGAAAGTAAAGAGAGGTACTGCAACAATAAATTTCAAGTCGGTTGAATTTTCTGCCGGGATCAGAAATTATTTATTTTTAAATAAAAGTTCCCGCATATATACAGATGCTTTTTATAATGCAAATTACAGTGTTAATTTCAATTCATTAATCAAATTTGATTATGCTGATTCGCTTGTGATTGGAACGGGTAGTAATCTAGCTTTTGGCGGCGGATTTGAATTTAAGAGATTCAGTCTGGAACTCAGGTTAAATACTAATCGCAGATTGTTATGGTGGTACTTGTATTGGACTTCGAAGTATGAGCGAACTTCGCTAATTCTTGGATTCAAATTTTAACCCCTCACTCAATTCCCAGACCCCGGATTTTTTTCAGCGGTCCGGGACAATTTTCTTTGTGACAATTCACGCATTTCTGAACGAGCATATTATAATTAAAAATTCGTTCTTCTTTTGAGCTAATATCAGATGAGTACGTTTTTTTTAAGAACCCAAGATAATCGTTTGCAAATACATCAAAATTCGGACTCTTTGTATTTGAATCTGTCGCCTGAGCTGTGAGAATTTTCATAAATGCTTCGGGAAAATCGCCCGGAGGTTTTCCGAGTTTAATTTTTTCTTTCATCGAATCGGCAGAATCATACATATTCCGCATGAGTACAGAAAGCTCACTCGATCCATTCGGATTTACTGTTGATGAAGCACTACATTTTGAACACGTTTTGGGCGTAGAAGAATTATCAGATTCCTCTGTAACAGTTGGTGTGCATGCTGTGAGAAATACAGAAAGTGAAAGAGAAAGAGAAACAGAAAATAAATAGGCTCCGGTTTTAACCGGAGATTTATTTTTTGATAAGAACCCCATGCGCTTCAAATCCAATATTTATTTCCGGTTTTGTGATTTGAGCTATTTCGTCTTTCGATTTTCCGGCGTCTTCAGCGTAATGTTTTAAATCGACAATCGTTGTGGTGTCGCGATAAGCAACACCCTCAATGATTGCGGTTTTTCCACCACAATCTTTTGGAACAAAAAACGAGTAATCTTTAAAACTAACCCGCATAGATTCTTTGTTGCCAAGTGCCATCTTCATCCAACAACCTTTTTTCTGACAAACCGCTTCTACCGTTCCGGTCAATTTTACTTTCAGTGAATCTTTTCCCTGAAGTTTTGAAAGTAATTGATCGGCAGCGATGGCACCATTTTTATTAATCGTGTCACCAAAATACTGATAGGATGAATCGACCCACCCCTGCCCCTCCGAGGAGGGGACTTTGGTTTGGTTATTATCCGAATTATTGCTGCTGCAACCGTATAAAAGCGATACAGAAACTATCGTACTTAAAATAACTGTCCTCATTTTTATTATATGTATAGTTACATCCACTAACCACTAACACCTATTTACCCGGTTTAATATCTAATAATTCAAGATCGAAAATGAGGGTAGCGAATGGTTGAATTTTACTTCCCGGTTGAGGATGTTCGCCGTAAGCAAGATTTTCGGGAATGACAAGTTGCCATTTTGATCCCATCGGCATTAACTGAAGTGCTTCAGTCCAACCCGGAATCACTCCGTGTACCGAAAATGAAATAGGTTGTTTACGATCAACCGAACTGTCGAAAACGGTACCATCGATCAAAGTACCATGGTAATGTGTAGTAACCGTATCCGTGAGTTTTGGTTTTGGTCCTGTCCCTTCTTTAATTATTTTATATTGGAGACCACTCGCTGTTGTAATTACACCTGGTTTCTTTTTATTTTCTTCCAGATATTTTGCACCTGCAGCTTTGTTTGGTTCAAACTTTTTAGTTTGCAGCGACTGAACATACGATTGAATAACTGTCTGAGCTAAGGGCATTGTAAGCAGCAAGCTGTCTTTTTTACCTAATGAGGATTTCATAGCACGTGCGAGCATGTCTACATCGATTGAGTCGAGACCATCTTTCACCATGTTTTGTCCAATACTGATTCCAATCGCGTAGCTGACCGAATCGAGTTTAGTTGTCAATTTTATCGGACCATTATTATCTGCAGTTTTAGGAGTGTTACAAGCGGTCAACGCCAAAATAAGCACTCCACACATTAAAAATAATTTGTTCATCTTCAGTAATTATTAATTATTAATTGTTAATTGTTAATTGTTAATTGTTAATTGTTAATT
>JAHEYM010000252.1 GCA_023251595.1 Bacteroidota bacterium | reverse complement strand
TGAGGCAAATCCATTCGCGGTGTTTAAATTTCCAGAAATGTTTGCAGAGAGTGCATAACCTCCGTTTGCAGTATTATAATCTCCCGTTGTGTTATTAGAAAGTGAATTGGCACCGGTACCGCTATTCCATTCTCCCACAGTGTTGATTGTGGTGTGATCGCCGGATTGCAGACCCAAAAAAGTATTGGCTTTCACCATATCGAGCCTGCCTGCGTTTATTCCGCCTACTCTGAAATAAAGAGGTACGATATTGAGAGTGCCGATAAAGTCTGTAGGAAGAGCCTGATTGCCTACCGTTATCCATGGATAGCTTGTTGCTAATACTCCGATTCCTGCGCTATTTCTTGCGGTGCTGTCTGCACCTGTCTGATCAGTTGGATTGCCAATAGTTGTTAAACTCTTCCCTGAATATAATGCATAAGGAACGCTGAGTAATTGTGAGGCTCCCATCGGAATAAATCCTTCACCAAAATCGGCTTCAATTTGCATCCATTTTGAACCCATTCCCCATTTAATATCCGAAAAAATACCGTTCACTACAACACCGTTTCCGATTTCTAGTGTAATTAAGCCCATCGTGTTTGTTTTTACTTCATGGGTTTCCTGATATACATTTTCACCGGTCTCAGAACCGTCACGAACCGTGGCTCTGACAGTGATTTTTGCACTTGTCATCGGATTTCCATCCTTGTCTCTAACAACAGATTGATAATTGAATGCCTGTGGTGCCTGAGCAACTGAGTCCGAAGGGAACAAGTATGTGAACGCAATAAAGAGGGCAACTGCAAGTAGAATTTGTTTTTTCATTTTATTAGGGATGAATGGTTTAAATTATTATTTCTGAATGCGCCTCATTCAGATTTATTTATTTTATATGAACTTCTTGAATTTTCTTTTGTATTGAGAATTGTAATGAGATAAATTCCGTCAGCAAATTCCTTAAAAGAAATATTTAATTGTTTTTGGGTTGAAGTAATTAAGCTCATACTTTTCAGAACATTTCCAAACATATCATATATATATATGGCATAGTTTCCTTCTGCTCTGCCGAAATCAATACTCAGTCTGTCAGTAACCGGATTTGGATAAATGGAAAAACTTTCCACCGGATAATTTTTAACTTCCAACGTCACTTTTACTTCTGGTTGGTGAAAACCTTGTGTGAAAAAATGATCCGGTGAAGAATACGTTGTGGTCATCATCTCACCAATGGTCCATGCCATAGAACCGCCAGATGAATTGGTTGAGGCTCCTGTTGAACCAATCACACTGGCGGTGAAAGACTGAGCATTTGACAGCATGCAGAGAAGAGAGAACAGAGAACAAAGCAGTACAACTTTTCGTTCTTTTAATCTTTTCCTTACTTCTATGTGTTCATATATATATTTCATGTCTTATTATTTTCAGTTTATTTATTTTTCAACCTGTCAACCCTTCAACTTATCAACTTATCAACGATTTACTGAATGACAATTTTGCCGTTCGCAGAAACATCATTACCCGAAAGTGTCACTTTAAAATAATAAATTGCGGACGCCAGTTCTCCCTTTGATATCACAGTTTCTGAAGTACTAAAATGCTGTGTCAACATTTGCTTTCCAAACATGTCGTAAAGAACAAATATTTTTTCTTTCTGCTCGAAATGAGAAGGAACTTTTATGACAGCATTCCCGGTCATTGGATTTGGATAAACGGTTGCCACAAAATTATTTTGATTCACATATTTAATGCCGGCTACGAATGTAAGGTTATAAGTGAAAACACTGTCACATCCGCCAACAGTAACCAGTGTATCATTATAACTTCCATCTAAAGAATAATAATTATTGCCAATATGCAAGCTATCGCCAATTACGATAGATGTATCAACCGTAAAATTGTAAGATGGAATAATAAAAAGGTTCGTAGTTACAATGCTGTCACATCCGTTGTTTGCAGAGATAGTATCTATATACAATCCGGCAGAAGAATAACTGTGCCCTCCGATGTCGAAAGTCATGTTGCTGCAAATAACCGGATAAATAATATTTGTGATTTGTACCGGCTGAACTACCGTAACAATTCCGGAAACCGACGCTGCCGAATCGTCGGTAACGATTACAGTATAGGTTCCTGCACTGAGGTTGGTGGCTATGAAACTTGTCTGAGCCGAGGGGTCATTCCAAAGAAACGTATAAGGTGGATTGCCACCCATCACATTCACGATGGCAAGACCATCATTTCCACCATGACAACTCACATTATTAGAATCCATTGAAACTGTCATCGAATCTGTCGCCATTCTATATGTTGCCCGTGTTTGGGAGAAAGAATTGACAGTGATTAAAATACAAATGGAGAAAACCAGGTTTAATTTGTAAATTGTCTTGCTCATTTTATTTGAGTTTATAATTTATATGGTTGATAATTATTTATTATGTTATGACTGCAAACATATACTTAAGAAATATGTTTGCAATGAAGAAATGAGGGAACGGCTGAATCGGGTTAGGGAATGGTTAAAAGAGATGAAAGTGATTTTATTTAATGACAAGCATCATGTTTCGATAACTTCTCTCTTTAAATATTAAAATATTAATTAAATATAACCGGCAATAAGAATTCAGCAACGGTCCCTTTATTTACGAGTTTAGAATTTAAATAGGAATAACTGACATAAAGTTTCTCTGTTGAAGATGCTGTTATAATTTTCAATCGTTCGATCGCAGTACAATGGACATGACTTTCAGAAATCCGAGCCAATAAATTATCACAAATAAATACTTCACTGATCCCGACTCCGTCATCTGTTACCCTGATTTTTATCAGAGAATCCGATACTGTATCTACCTCCAATTTCAGATGACCTTTTGCATTCATAGGTAAAATCCCATGCCATATCGCATTTTCAAGAAAAGGCTGAATCATCATAACGGCAATAAATATTTCAGATACCTGGAGTGCCGGATTCACAATTATCTCGTAAGTCAGATCTTCACCAAACCTGAGTTTTTCAAATTTTAAATACAATTGAAGATAAGCAATCTCCTCTTCCAGTAAAACCGAGTTTTTTACTGAAAACCCTGTGCAAATGCGTATTAGTTTAGCAAATTCTGCGAGATATACGTTCGCCTCTTCTATCTTGCCGGTATTCACAAAATATTGTATCGAATTAATCACATTAAAAATAAAATGAGGATCCATCATGGCTTGGGATGCCTTTCGTTCCAGTAATGCCAGATCAGTTTTCAGGTTTTCCTATTATTAAATAATATGCAAGTCAGGTCTATCTTTCAGTAAAACTGAAAGGTAAAACCTTTCGCCCTTGAAATTTGGAATTATTAGGGAACGGAAGGTGTGAATTAGGGAACGGTAAAATAAAAATGAAAGAGTGAAGGAATGGAAAAACGATTAATAAAACATCGCAGGTAACAACATTTCAACAATCGTACCCTTATACTCCTGCTTCGGATGAACGTGTCTGAAACGAATGTACAGTTCATGTGGAGACAATTTTGCAAAAAGCTTTAATCGTTGCAAGGTCATACTTAGAGCATGACTTTCCTTAATCAACATTTGATAATCATTTAAAATAAATTTTTCATTTATCCCTATTCCATTATCTTCAATGGTAATCTTTAACAGTTTGTCAGCCATTTTGTGAATTTGAATTATGATGTGGCCTACTTCCTTCATCGGCAATATTCCATGCCAAACCGCATTTTCAATAAAAGGTTGTATCATCATTACAGCGATAGTGGTTTCAGAGACATCTATAGCAGGATCGACAACTATTTCATAAGTGAGCTTATCACCAAACCTTAATTTTTCAAAAGATAAATACAATTCCAAATAACTTATTTCTTCTTCGAGAGGGATGAATCTTTTATAAGAGATCGTGAGATTCATACGAATCAATTTGGCAAAATCGGTCAGATAATGATTAGCCGCTTCCTTGTCATTGGCATTAATGAAATGTTGAATAGAATTCATAACATTAAAAATGAAATGGGGATCCATCATGGTCTGCAACGCTTGCTGTTCCAGCTCGGTAATTTGTTTCTCAATTTTTGCTTTTTCTTCTATACGTTCCCTAACGTTTTTTAATCTTCGTTTCACCGCGAAATAAACTATCGATAAAAAAATGATGATGGTGGAAAGTCGGAACCACCATGTACCCCAGAAAGGCGGAGAAATTGTAAATAGAAAAGATCGGACTGGACTCCATTCCCCTGTTAGAATACGTGCCTGTAATTGAAAATTATAAGTACCTGATGTGAGAAAAGAAAATTCCAAAGTTGTATTTTCTGTGCTTTGCCATGCCTGATCTGATTTTAACCGGTAACGATAGTTCACCTCATCAGGTTTCTGAAAATATATTCCTATAAAATTAAATCTAAAAGAATTTTCATCATAACGTAATATTCTTTTACTTTCCGGTAAATTGATGTCACCATTTACTCTGACCCCAGTAATATATAATAATGGAACAAAAGGTTCGATTGAATTCAAATCACTTTGAGCTATGATAGCAACTCCTTCCATTGTCGCAACTGAAATATCCATGTCATCCGCAAAAACATCATTCACATCATTAGAAGGAAGGAAGTTGCCTGTGTTTATGTTTTGAATCTTTTGGACTTTTCCATTTGAATAAAATAAAACGGACACTCCTGAAGGAGTGCAAGCATAAATACAATTCTTATGCACAACTAGCCTACGACAAATATCATCACATAAACCATCAGCGATTGTCACCCTTTTCAATATTTTACCATTTTTATAAAATAGAATTCCATGACCATGTGTTCCAAGCACTAATACGGAATCCTCTGTCTCCGCAATAGAATTAATGCGACCGGCAAGCAGATAATTTTCTTCGGAATGATCGGAAAATATTGTGTCTTTTTTTGATTGCAAACCTACTATCGTTCCATACCAAATTCGGTTCGAGTAATCGCAATAAATGCTGTAAATCCTGTTGAATTTTACATTCAAATTGTCTGCCAAATAAATGGAATCTGCCGGGCATTTTGCGGGATATTCCATAATCGCGAAACCATTATCAAAATAAATTTGATTCTCTCCTAAAGCAATATTTTTTACACCGGACATTTTCTTAATTGAATTGGGTAAATCTCTGCAATTCACAAAATGATTACATCCTGTCTTCAGATTTTGGTGAACTAATCCACCATCCATAGCAATCCAAACATCATCACCTCTTGAAATAATCCGGTGTACAATATTATACACGCTGTCATATTCCGGCATCTTTACGTCAAATAATTTCTCATTTGATACAGATTGAATTTTGCCTTTTTTTTGTCCGATTAAAAGTTCCCCATCAATCCGTTTACTCAATGCATAACACAAATTATCACTCAGACCATTTTCGCGATTAATAATAGCGACTTTTTTACCCCAAACGGGAATCATATATAATCCCTCATCGACCGTACTAATCCATATATTTCCTTCTCTATCCGCAAGGACACTTGAAGTTAATTTATTTTTTAAATAAATAACAGGCTTGACTTCCGGGGTTTTAAGATTGAAACCATATATGCCTTGCCCCATTGCGCTTATCCACAGCACAGAATCCGTTGACATGGTCATACTACTTATATTCAAATTATTAAACTCACCGGAAAAAGGAATTAAAAGTTTTTGCATAGTGTCCTTTTGCCAGACAATCCCTTCATTCGCTTGAAAGAAAATACTGCCGTCTGCTGATTTCAAGTGTCCCCTGCGTCTCTTAAGTTTATAGTTAAGTTGAAGAGGCTACAATGTTTCGGAAACATATTTACTGAAGAATGGAGCATTCGGCGTTAGGATGATGGGACATGATTTACCATTCAAAATAATACCGGACCCATTGAGAACTTTTGAATCTACCCTTATTATTTTATTCTTGTCAAGAATAATATTTTCGAACAGAGAAATGAACCATAGTCTGTTTTCATTGTCTTCAAACACATCAAGAAAAGAGTTTGTAGAGGTGATGTTTCTAAGTAAAGTATCTGATTCTGCATTATATATTTTCCCATTCAACCAATACGATACAGTGCCATTATATCCCAAAAACCATTTTCGGTCTTTGGAGTCAGTTTTAACTGCCAATATATAATTGTCTGATAATCCATCCGCCAATGTATAGTTGTGAAAACTTTTTCCGTCATATCGTGTAACACCGACATCTGTGCTGATCCAAATAAATCCATCCTTGTCCTGGACCATTACATATATAGTAGCACT
>JAHEYM010000251.1 GCA_023251595.1 Bacteroidota bacterium | reverse complement strand
CACAATTAAAATAAATAAAGAAAGAGCGAGTGTTATCTTCATCAGAAAAAAACCAAAATCCTTTATGCCTTTTTCGAATGTAGTTTCAACGGATTTTGAAGCACTTTGCGTAATACTTCCAAAAATAGTTTCAGAACCGGTACTTATGACCAATGCTTTCGCATTTCCACTCACAATATTTGATCCTTCCCACAAACAATTGCTTCTTTTTGCCAATTCTGTGTGTTCATTTATTATTCCCGCAAACTTTCTCACCGGGAAGGATTCTCCGGTCAGGCTGGCTTCATTTACATGCAGTTCATTGGCTTCAATTATCAGACAGTCTGCCGCTACCATATCACCCGCATTGAAAATCAAAACATCCCCTACCACAATATTGGTCGATATAATTTCCCGCGGAACTCCATCTCTAAGAATAGTGCTTTTCAGTGAAATTAATTTTTGTAATTTTTCTACAACTTTACCTGCATTTCTCTCTTGAAAAAAACTTAATAATCCGGTTGATAATACGATAAACAGAATAATGAACACATCGGATGTATCTCCAAGAAAAGCGGAAAGAATTACTGCTCCGATCAGAAGTAGCATGAGTGGACTTTTAAATTGACCGACAAGGAGCACTAAATCTTTGATAAAACCCGAGCTTGTCTTTTTTTTATGCCCTGTTTGAAGAAGGATTTTATCTGCATCAGCCTGGGACAGACCAATTATTGCGCTGCCTAATTTCTCAAACCAATACTTCGTATCGAATTGCCAAAAATTGTTTGTTGGTGAAGTTTTCATAATCTATAAATATAGATTTATTTTTCCGCTTTCAGTCCCGGAAATTTCATCTTAAAATTTTCCAGAGTTTCAACTACTTTTTTGGCGATCAGATATTCTTTATACCAATTTTGATCAGCAGGTACAATATTCCAGGATGCAAATTGTGAACAATTATCAAACGCTGCTTCATACGCTCTCATATATTCACCCCAGTATTGGCGTTCTTTAATATCATTTTCATTATACTTCCACATTTTTGTCTGATCGCTTAATCTTTCCTCAAGTCTTTTTAATTGTTCTTCTTTAGATACGTGAAGATAAAACTTCAAGATCGCTGTAGAATTCTCCGTCAATAATTTTTCGAAATTATTGATATTTCCATATCGCTCTTGAATCTTTTTATTATCCACCCATTTATGAACACGTTGAACAATCACATCCTCATAATGTGATCTGTTAAATACTACAATCATTCCCTGTTCAGGTACTTGCTGATGAATACGCCACAAAAAATCGTGTTTCATCTCAATGGAAGAAGGTTGTTTGAAACCGGTAACACGACAACCCAAAGGATTCACAGATTCAAAAACATTTTTTACAGCACCATCTTTTCCCGATGCATCCATACCCTGAATGATGACGAGCAATGAATGTTTACATTCTGCATACATCAGATTTTGTAATTCTTCAAGTCTGAATTTAAGTTGTTGAAGGTCCTTTTTTATTTTCTCTTTATTAAGTTTCTCAGGAGCACGGGTTTCCAGTTGACTTAATTTAATTTTTGACATCCTTTTAAGTTTTATATATTGTAATTTCATTAAAATCATTTGCCTCTTTTTCAGCCAAAATCAAATCTTTCAATGCCATAATCATCGCTTTATTTGAGGTAAAGAGTTCTCGATTAAAGTTGATCGCGATCGTCATATCCACTTCTTCGACATTTGTATCCTGAGCATTTTTATAAAATTGATTCAAAGCTGAAGTATATGTATTTTCAATTTCATTATAGATTTTTTGTAACTTTTCGTAGTCCCCAACTTCTCCAGGTTTAAGAATTTCGTTGAATCGAAGGTACAAATTTTCTGTTTCTTTCTTTCTTAAAACAAAAAAATCAAACTTAATGTCTTTTGATGATTGGCTAAGGTTCAGGATATCGTGACCGATATCCTTCATGCTTTTAACTGAATGCATTGCACTTCGGACTGAAGAAATCAATTGATTAAGCTTGATATTCTGTTCCCCGTCCAATTTGGTTCTCAACTCAAGATAAAATACCTGTAACTCTCCCTGCAAGTGTATCAGGAATTCATACTTTCTTTCCAACGTACCCGAAAAATATTTCTTCCGTTCATTTATTATTTTAAATTCAGATTGTTCCTCAATAGTTTTTGCATCAACCCCAAATTCTGTCAGATTAAAGAGAATTGAATTATGAATAAAATATTCCGTTTCTTTTCGGAATAAATCGAGGGAAGTTTCAGGCTCAGTAACACTTGCATGCACTATAAAAGCAGCCGCCGATGCATCTGAATCTCTGAAAAAGCTTTCCAACAATTTTACGAAAGGATTGAGAAAAGGTAAAAATATCAGAATAGTCAAAAGATTAATCAAACTGGAGAATGTAACCAAACCAATAAGGGGATCATGAATATTGAAAATATCTGTTATGAACAGAAGAATAGGTTTTAAAAATGCGAAAGCAAAACCCGTGAGAAATATATTGAATAGAAAATTCCCAAGAGCTACTCTTTTTTTTGAAGCATTTCCTCCTACAGCACCTAACAGAATTTTAATAGTTGTACCTGTTTCCGAGCCGAGAACGAGCGCGGCTGCGGGTACAAAACCTATTGCGCCGGCATGGATTGCGCTTAAAGTGAGTGCCATTGTAACAGAACTTGATTGTACAAGTAATGTCATTACAAATCCGATCAGCAAAAAAACGATCAGCGACATATCTGCATATTTTGAAAAATCAAATTCTTTTACCTGAGCTTCCATAGAAG
The DNA here is from genome assembly GCA_023251595.1 of Bacteroidota bacterium. Lineage (GTDB taxonomy): Bacteria > Bacteroidota > Bacteroidia > AKYH767-A > JABDAW01 > JAHEYM01. The sequence goes on along the minus strand of JAHEYM010000251.1, from coordinate 3,475 downwards.
TTTTCATAAATGAAAGTCCGATAAAAAGCAAGCCAAATCCGAACAGAAAAAAAGCGATATATTTTATATTCTTCCGATTACGAAAGAGCAAAAGAGCAAGACCGCCAAGAAATACAGCAGGATATGCTGCAACATCAATATTCACTTTAAAACCAAGTGTCGCTACTACCCAACTGTCGAGCGTAGTTCCAAGGTTCGCACCGAGAATAATTGCTATTGCATTTTTCATAGTGAATACGCCCGCCCCGACAAATGCGAGCACCATGAGCGAAACCAAAGAACTACTCTGAAGCACACCAGTCACAATGGCTCCGCCGGCAACAGCACCAAACCGGTTTTTTGTAATACGTTGAAGAAAAAGTTTGAAATTTCTGCCGGTAAGATTTTTCAACGACTCCTCAATCAGGTACATTGCAAAGAGGAATAAACCGATACCGGCACAGAGTTGAAATATATGAAGCAGTATTTCCATGGTTATTTAAACCAGCCCTTCATCCTTTTAATCAGACCTGATTCCTTTTTTTTATTTTCAATTTCTCCAATTAAAAAACCATAAGGTTTCAATGATTCTATATGGTCACAAACTATTTTAAGCATACCTGTAAGAGGGATAGCTAGAATAATGCCTGGAATTCCCCAAACTATCTGACCTAACACAAGTACTATAATGGTAAACAGAGGGTTAATTTTTACCTGAGGTCCCAAAATAAGCGGTTCCAAAATCCAACCTTGTATTAATTGCACCAAACCGTATGTGAGGATGATTGTCGCAAGAACGGGAAGACCGGCCCCGTGTATTGCAGAGACCAATACTGTAACGGTGGTACCTGTTATATTTCCTATATATGGTATTATTTCCAACAAGCCGCAGAGAATTGCAAAAAAGAATGGATTTTTAGCCCCGACCAAAGAAAAACCAATACCATACATGATCCATAAACAAACGATCATTTTAGTAAGACCGAGAAGATACTGTTGTGACACATGTGTGACCCGGGAAATTACGTGTTCCATTTCTTCCCGATGCGAGTCCGACGAGAGTTTAAGGATAAAATGTTTGATATGAATTCTGTAATAAAGCAACAGAAAAACGTAGACAAGCATTAAAATGAAACCTGTAAATATATGTATCAATGAACCTGCCATCAGCTGAATAATGTCAGTAACTGAATTCTGTTGTTCTTTGAGTAATTGCCATTGTTCCACCGAAGAAATACCAAACTGATTAAAAATATATTCCTGAATCCTGTTTGCGGTCTCAACTGTTTTTTGTTTTATCAGAGGAAGATCGTTTGTCAACTCAGCAATTTGCCAGCCTAAGAGTGCTGCGACAGCAGATATCGCCAATAGTAATATTAGCAGACAAGATAGAACAGATAATCCTCTCGGTATTTTGTGTTTCTCAAGCCATTTACAAAAAGGTAAAAAAAGTGTGGCTAATAAAGCTCCGATTGACAGTGGCACTAAAAAATCCTTCGCATAATGCAAACCCGCAAAAACAAGAAACAGTATTAGGAGCGTTTTAATGATCGATGAAGAATTCGTTTTCATATTGCTATCATCCTCACCCTAGGTCCCTCTCCCAACTTTCCTGCACTGCGTTTAGGCAAACAGGAAGGAGAGTGATGTCGGCATTATAATAAATCAAAAAATGAATCTACACCCGGCGTTCTTTCTGTTAAATATCCTTCTGCATATTTGCAATTAATATTACGACCGAATGCAACAGCACGTGCACGCAGATATTCAAGAAATTCTTTGGAGGAAATAGGTGTTTCAACCCCTTTATATAATGGATTATGGAACTGCGATTCGTAACATAAAATTACTTCCATTTTCTTTTCAAAAAAATCCGTTATATCAATAACAAAATCAGGTGTCGCATAACGATCCTGAATATAATGATAAACCGCCTGAGGTCTCCATGATTCCTGCGTCTTGTTTCCGACATGTGTTTTCAATTTTGATAATCCGGAATAAAAACACGCTTCCGAAACTATTTTCGATGCGCGTCCGTGATCAGGATGTCTGTCGGAAGGCGCGTTTGCAAGCACTAAATGTGGTTGATATTTACGAATGGCTTTGATCACTTTCACAACGCTTTCTTCATTGTGATCAAAAAAACCATCCCTTAGATTTAAACATTCTCTGGCATGAATACCCATCATCTTCATGGCTTTTACTGCTTCATTCTTTCTGAGTTTTGCAGAACCACGTGTTCCGAGTTCACCGGCAGTTAGATCAACTATGCCAACTTTTTTTCCTTGTTTGATATGCTTTAGAATGGTTCCTGCACATGAAAGCTCGACGTCATCGGGATGTGCCCCAAACGCCAATATATCTAATTTCCCCATAAATTATTTTGACTTTTCTCCTATTATCCATTTAATTATTTCATCATTGTCAGGCAAGGTTGATGAGGCATACCACTTCACCCAATTCCCATTTTCATCAATCAGGAATTTATTAAAATTCCAACCGACGGTTGCATCGGAAACATTGTTAAGTTTTTTCTCTGTCAACCACTGATATAAAGAATTAATTTTTTTCCCTTTTACCGAAATTTTGGAAAACATCGGAAATGTTACCGCATAATTTTTTGTACAAAAATCTTTTATTTCGGCATCCGTACCAGGTTCCTGACTAAGGAAATTATTTGCAGGAAAACCGAGTATGACAAATTTATCGCCTCCGTATTTCTTATAAACTTCCTGTAATTGTTCATATTGCGGAGTATATCCACACTGAGAAGCTGTATTCACAATCATCACTTTCTTTCCTTTTAACTGAGAAAAATCAAAATCTTTTCCATCAATTGTTTTCATTTTAAAATCGTAGAAATTTTTTTGTGCGAAAGTGAATGTGCAGAGGCACAATAGCAGGAGGGTTAGTTTTTTCATAGGCTCAATTAATTATTCGGCATTCCCGATCATGAATGATAGGGTTATTCATCAACTTATCGTGATTCAGCAAAGGTACGCATTTATAGCAAGAGTAGTATGTGAACTTTATTTGCAGGATTAAGTGTACTTTTGTGCAGGAATGAATCAGGTTTTTTATCTTGTCAGAAAGGAAATTCAGCTGGAACTCAGGCGAATGCATCAGCTTACCGGTCTGCTTTTGTATGTAGTTTCGACAATTCTGATTTGTTATATGTCATTTTTGAAGGTCGTGGATGTACCGACTTACGTTGCATTGTTCTGGATTATCATGCTGTTCGCATCGGTGAATGCAGTCGCAAAAAGCTTTTTGGGTGAGAGTCCCGGGCAGCGTCTTTACTACTACTCGATTGCGAGTCCGCAAGCAATTATTTTGTCGAAAACCATCTATAACCTCGCGCTGACACTGGTTTTGTCGGTCATCAATCTATTATTTTATATGCTCATGATGGGGAATCCGATTCAGGATGTACCCATGTTTTTGGTCTCAATGGTTTTGGGTAGTATGGGTTTTTCCTCAATCCTGACAATGGTTT
>JAHEYM010000250.1 GCA_023251595.1 Bacteroidota bacterium | reverse complement strand
ACCCATCGATCCACAAATCAGATATAAGAACTTCACGATATCATGTGCAACGTACGAGGATGCTATTAGTGAATTTCATAGTAAATATGGAAAGCTAAACCCAGACGAGCTTCCAAGTCCCTTTCAGCAGATGTCGGGTGCTTTTGATCCTATTCTCTATAAGGAATTTGATAATCTTGCAGTCGATACGATTCAGCTTGCCTTTAAGCTTCTAAAAAAATCGCAAAAATGTGGAGATGACTCTCAAAAAACTCGTGGTGCTATTATGACCGCATTAGGCTTAGTAAAGAACTCTAAATCTCATTCTCACGTTATAGATATTGAGGAAGCATTGGAACTTGGTTTAAATATTTCCAAAAACCCAGAGAAAATTAAGCTATTAAAACCTTTCAAGAGATGGGTTGTTTCAAACTTAGGCGAGGAAGAAACCAAACACATTATACAATCATTTTATCCATCAAAGAAACATACTCCAACCAATGGGAAACCACATAAAGCCGAATCAAAATCCGAAGTCGTTAGTTGAGACAACCCAACAGGAAACGGATCAAATATTAGAGGCGTATCGGTCTTTTAGACCTAAGAAATATTTTGAAGGGATGGAGGTTGATCTAAAGCCAATTGAGGATAAATTTGTCAAGTATTTAAAGGAATGCGGCATTAGGCTTTAGTTCTAAATACATCCAAGCATTGTTTTCTGGTTTGACAAATTATTCTAAGAATAACTTGTTTAGTGTAGGGTGATATATAGTTCCCTTGTTATTGGTAACGATATACCACCTTGCACTAAAAACCCGTTCAGCCCATACACTGTAACGGTTTGCATAATTTACCCCTGTTTTTTCTTGGATTTTTTCGGCTTGTCCTTTTTTGCAGGTTTGGACAAAGCAAATTCTAACAAATCGTTTAACTCACCTTTGATAATAAGGGGCTTTTGTCGCTTCTTCATGCTTGTAAAAGTAAGCATAAGTAGATAAAATAAAGAACGAGGTTAAAAGCCTCGTTCTTGTGCACAACCACCTCAGCTCTTGTCAGGTAAGTTTTATGAAATCTTCCATCGAGCGACCGCATCTGGTTACGGGTGTAACAAGGCAGTAATTCATAGGTCGATTGTGCTCAAATTTAGCATAATAATTATGCTTTTAACCATTCGTCGTCTGGTTTCGCAATTAATCGGGCGTTATTGATTGCCATGTCTAAGGTCAGGCAGGTTCTCCCTGAATAGAATCCATCAGATTTATATACTGCCAAAGCCAAATCAGCTTTTGTATGATCTCTTAGACAGAGTGGCAACAATAATTGTAGCTGACCTTTTGGAATATATTTGCCTCGAAAATATTGAGGGATTGCGGTTTTATAATTACGTCTGATTCGCTTTTTAGCATGTTCGATCGCACCGTTAAAGGTATTAATTAACTGATGCTTAGGCAATGCTTGAATATCGGCAGGGAATCTTTCAAAATTCAGAGGATCGTCAATAATGTGATCAATATTTACACGTAAATCTAAACGAGGGTCAAAACTTAAATCAGATGGATCATCGAAATATTTGGCACGTTCAGGTAGTGGATTAAATTTCGATAAAATATTATCACTCTCATTGCAAAATTGCAGGTATGAATAGCCTTTGATGGTTTTTTTAAAAAGCATAAATATCTCTTGTTGGTTTGTTGTAATTAATCCCGTATTAAACGAGGCTAAACCGTTTTTCTCTATGATTTTTCCTTCTTCTTGAACTCTTGTAAAAGTATGGAAGAGGTAGTTATATAGTATCGGCAATGGTTTATAGTTTGGAGTGTTCAAATATTCCCACTCTTCTGCCATTGCTAATGATTTTAGATTTTGAAGAAGAATCCCAATATCATAGCCTAAATAGGCAAACTTTTGGAGGGCGGGTTTTTCCCTGAGTGGTGTAACTGATTTCGGGGTGTCCATATTATTTACGTTTTTGGTTATACGACCTAAGCCCCGATTTACGGGGCTTAGGTCTCAAAACTTAAAAGTTTTTTTCTTAAATCTTTAAAATCGTCGCTTTTCTTTTTTTTGTTCTGGAAAGTTTTAAAATCTTTAATTTTCTGCCTTTTTCTCTCTAATTGTAAAAACTAAACGTAAAATACTCTAATTTCGTTTATGTATCAAAACCTTTCGCCTACCTTTCGGGGACAAATATATGGGGGGAATATTGAGATTCCAAATGTTTTTTTATTTTTCTGAGTTAAACTGCTGATTAACAGAGAAATAAAATTTTTAGTTTACAGTTCCAAACTTCAATCATTAGTTGTATATTTGCACCCATGAGAGACACAACAGGACTACAAACCGTTAAACATTTCGCCAACGATAACAAGGTGACAACGACCTATATTTATAAACTTATGAAGGCTGGAATCCTTACCACCGTTGAGATTGACGGTGTTAAATTCATTGACTTAAAAATTAATCCCTCATTGAAGGGCTAAAAAAATTTCACTCATTAGTTCATAGTTCTAAACATCAAACAATATGGAAACACCGCTAAGATTCAAAACTTTAATCGGATTGACTAAATACTTCTCTACTGAGGAACGGTGCGTTAAACACCTTGAACTTATCCGATGGAAGGACGAAAGACGCTGCCCGTATTGTGATAGCTCAAAAACCTACGTTTGTGCCGGATTAGGTCGTTACAAGTGCGGTCAAAAAGACTGCCTCAAACGATTCAGCATCACTACTGGAACATATCTCGAACAGACTAAAATACCACTTAGTAAGTGGCTTATCGCAATGTATTTGTGTTTGTCTCACAAAAAAGGTATTTCATCGCATCAACTGGGTCGTGATCTTGGTATTACTCAAAAATCGGCTTGGTTTGTGCTTCATAGAATCCGTCAATTAGTGATAGACAAAAAAGAAAAGATGCTGTTAAAAGGTATGGTAGAAGCTGACGAGACTTATGTAGGTGGCAAAGAGATTAACAAACACGCAAATAAGAGAAGCGGAAACGCTACGACTGGAAGGGCTTCAAAGTACGATAAAAAGCCTGCGCTTGGTATTGTCGAAAGGGGTGGACGTATTCTTCTCAAACATATCCCAAACGCTAAAGCTAAAAACATCGTTCCGTTCATTCGTGAGAGCCTTGCGAAGGGTTCACGCATTATAACCGATGAACATGGAGGATATAATTATCTACAACTCGAATACAAGCACGACACAATCAAACACGCTGACGGTGTGTATGTGATCGGTGACGTTCACACAAACACGATTGAGGGCTTTTGGGGACACCTGAAACGCACTATTGACGGCACATATCATTCAGTTAGTGCCAAACATTTTCAAAAGTATTTAGACGAAATAGGGTTTAGATACTCAACCCGAAAGAGTACCGAACAGGTTCGGTTTGACAAGGCTTTATCTAATTGCGTTGGTAGGTTGACTTACAAGCACCTTATCAACCATGAAGCCCCAACTGTCGACGAATACGAGTTGCCCATGCAATAGCGGATTCAGAGACTACGATATTATCTTTGAAACTGATTTCCCGTCTGCGTTCAAGCATCTTATTTTATTGGTCAATTCGTACGATATTTAGTACATTTGGAGGCTAAATATAATACGATGGTAACTATTCAAAACAACTTCGACGCTTACAAAAGCGATTTCAAAAAAGACACGGGTTTAGATTCGCACGCAAACCCTGCGATCTATATTGCATACTACAATGCAAGAGTGTCAGATGTCACCATGCAATTAACTCAAGGGTTATTGCGTGAGATTATGAATAACTCCGATACAATTATAAATTTACTTCGGCAAAAGCCCCGGTAGTACTCCTAAAGTGTCAATAAATGGGAATGCCCGTTCAGTTTCCTGATGTAAATATCGGTTGAGCGTTTTCTCATTAAATTCTAAATAAGACAGTTTTTCAACCATCTGCTTTACATCAGCAAGTATAAAATATACTGTTGAAGTGGGTAAGCCTTTTAGATGGTTTAGAATCTTGCTTTTTAGTTCTTCGGTTTCTTGCTCGGTTATGGTTTTCATCTCTTTTTGTTTTTATATGGTATTATTCTCATGGTGTTATCTGTGCGCTCAACTTTCTTTTTTTTTCTCTTTTCGGTCGGGTTGGTGTACGCTCGTATATCGTTCCCTTGTTATTTAACATAATATTTATTATAAGACAAATTGATCGGCTTGAATATTTGGTGAAGAGCCTGTAAACATTATGTTTTTACCTTTCCAGTAATTCCTTCGCATTCTCGATTGCAGTCTTACTGGGATTCTCTCCGCTCAACATTTTTGCAATTTCGAGAACTCTTCCTTCCTCGTCAAGTTTGCGGATTCGTGTGAAAGTTTTGTTCCCTTCAACTTTCTTATAGACGTAAAAATGATCCGTTCCAGAACTCGCAATTTGTGGCAAATGTGTAATCGTTACAACCTGATGTTTCTCAGAAATAGTATTCATCAGTTTTGCAACCCGAAGTGCAACTTCACCGGAAACCCCGGTATCGATTTCGTCAAAAATCAACGTTGGCAAAGACATCTTTTTGGCAGTCAAAGCTTTCATGCAAAGCATCACTCTCGAAAGTTCACCTCCTGAAGCAGCTTTCTGCAATTCTACATATTCAACCCCTTTGTTTGCGGAAAACAAGAATCTGATCTGATCAATCCCGCTTCTGTTGAAAGTGCCATCCTCATTCTTCACCAAATCGATCTTAAAAACCGCGTGCGGCAATTCAACTGATTTAAGCAGCTCTTTTATCTGTTTTTCCAAAGATGGAATTACAAAAGAGCGTTTAGCCGATATCTCATTCGCTTCAGCAAGCAACTTTTTCGCTAACTGCTCAGACTCGCTTCTCAACCCATTAATTTCCTCATCTAAATTCCCAATCGCAAGCAATCTGGTCTCAAATTGATTTCGAAGATTCAATAATTCTTCAACCGAATTAACATGATGTTTGTGCTCGAGCCGATAAATGTCATCTAATCTCGCCTGGATTATTTCTGCGCGTTGAGGAGAAAATGAAATTTTACCTGCCAACTCCTCAGCACTTGCAGTGATGTCATTTAACTCAATCAACACACTTTTGAGTCTTCCGGATAGATCAGAAATTTCCGTATCAAATTTTGAAATGCCTGACAACAATTTTCCTGCTTCAGTAGATTGAATGATCACACCGGTTTCACCATCCATTAGCCCCTGAACTTTTTGAATTTGAGTCAAAATCGATTCGGCATTATTCAACAATTCAAGCTCTTTTTCAAGTTGAATTTGTTCGTCTGTTTTCAGATTAAGGGTCTGCAATTCGTCAAACTGAAATTGAAAATAATCTTTATCAGAAAGTGCTTTTGACTGTTGAATGGTTAATTGTTCGAACTGTTTTATTTTTTCCTGATAATCAGAATAAACTAAGGAATATTCTGAGAGTAATTTTCCGTTTTGTGCGAAGGAATCCAGTATTTTTAATTGATAAGCGTGCGAATTCAAATTTACGGTCTCATGTTGAGAATGAATGTCAACTAATCTTGAACCAAAATCTTTAAGAATCGTCAGACTCACCGGCGTGTCATTAACAAATGCTCTCGATTTTCCTTCCGGATTTATTTCCCTTCGGATCGTAGTTGTATTATTATAATCGAGATCGTTCTTTGAAAAGAACTCCTGAATGTCCAAGTCTCCTATTTCGAAATCACATTCGATAACACACTTTTTGGATTTATCCGAAAGCATAGAACTGTCGGCCCGTTGACCTAGAATCAAACCGAACGCACCGATGAGAATTGTTTTTCCTGCTCCTGTTTCACCCGTAATAATATTCATCCCCGGAGCGAAACGGATATCGAGTTCATCGATTAAAACAAAATTCTGAATTGTAAGTTTTGAAATCATAAGAAAAAGATTTAATAAATTACTGAAAATTAATGTGCACTCATTATTCTCGCATATTTGCTTGAATTTGATGGATCCATTTCATTCAGATAGCTCACCATTTTTCCTTTCTCATCAGGATAAGCGCCTGAATATATATTTACGAGTTCATCTGACTTTGTATCAAAAAATACCTTTAATAATAAGGAACCGGGTTTATCCTTGTAAACCTGATGTACGAGTTCTATAGCCTCAGTAATAACTTTTCTTCCATCATCCGGTTTTTCTGACATAATATCGAGTCCCAGTCTATGAAATTTGTATGTCGCCTCACGCATTTTTTTAAATTGAGGATTAAGAATATTTTCGATCAGCCAATATCTATTTTTTGATGTT
>JAHEYM010000249.1 GCA_023251595.1 Bacteroidota bacterium | reverse complement strand
CGCTTGCTGCGAAAGCTTATGCGTTCGTGAAAAGACGCGGATACGTAATCCCTGAAGATGTACGTGCGGTCTGCCACGATGTGTTACGGCACAGAATCGGTTTGAGCTACGAGGCAGAGGCCGAAAATATAACTACCGAACATATTATTAATGAAGTTCTGAATACCATAGAAGTTCCTTAATAGCGATGGAGACAAGTGAATTGTTGAAGAAAGTCAGGCAGATCGAAATTAAGACCCGCGGACTTTCAAGTCAGATATTTTCGGGCGAATATCATAGTGCATTTAAAGGGCGTGGTATGGCATTCAGCGAAGTCCGCGAATACATGCCGGGCGATGATATCCGTAGCATTGATTGGAATGTAACTGCACGCTTTAATCATCCTTTTATAAAAGTTTTTGAAGAAGAGAGGGAATTAACAGTCATGCTTTTGGTGGATGTCAGTGGTTCAGAATCTTTTGGTACGCGCGTACAATTTAAAAGAGAAGTAATTACTGAATTATGCGCACTTCTCGCCTTTTCCGCCATCCAGAATAATGACAAAACCGGCGTAATTTTTTTCTCTGATCATGTTGAAAAATTTATTCCCCCGAAAAAAGGGAAATCACATATATTAAGAATTATTCGTGAATTAATTGAATTTCAACCCAAGAGTCAGGGAACCAATCTGAACGAGGCTTTGAAGCATTTCCGAAATGCGATTAAAAAGCGAAGCACAGCATTTATCATCTCCGATTTTATGAGCGAGGGGTTTGAAGATTCTTTAAAAATATGCAATAAAAAGCATGATATTGTGGCGTTGCGTATTTACGATAAATTAGAGGAAGAGATTCCTGATGCGGGACTTATTCATTTTCGGGATGCAGAGACGGGTGGACAAATTTGGGTAGACAGCTCTAGCCGTGCAGTTCGTGAAAATTACCGTTTATGGTGGATCAGGCATAATCGTACATTAACTGAATTATTCAGGCGATGCGGTGTTGACACGACAAATATTACGACTTCCGAATCGTATGTACAACCCCTGATGAAATTATTTAAAATGCGGGGAGGAAGGAGATAAAATGAGAATACGAAGTATATATATAGCATTTGTTTTATTCATTCGGTCTTTTCTTTTTTCGGGTGAAGTTTTCGCGCAGGAAGTGAATGCAACTGCGCGATTGGATACCTCGAAAATCATGATTGGAGATCAGGTTCATCTTAAATTACAGATCGACCACCCCGAAGGGATTACCATTCAATGGCCATTTATTCCGGACTCAATTCTGAAGGTAGAATTTCTTGAGAAACCAAAAATAGATACCGTTAAATCGAAAGATAATAAAATAATTTCCGAGAGACAGTCACTGAAAATCACAAGTTTTGATTCCGGATTTTATGCAATTCCACCTTTTGTTTTTCACTATACAAAGGGAAAGGATACGACTAATTATTCATCAGAAACTCAGGCGTTATTACTGACAGTGCAGACGTTAGAGGTCGATACAAATCAAGCCATCCGTAAAATAAAAGGTGTTTTGAAAGTCGGGATAGATTGGAAGGAAATATTCCTTTGGGCGCTCGCCGGGCTCGGTGCAATACTTCTCATAATAGGACTCTTTCTATATTTTAAAAAACGTAAGAAAAAACCGACGACTATTGTTGAACGCGTACCGGTTCGGAAAGCACATGTCATCGCACTCGAGGCATTGGAAAGACTGGAAGCAAAAACGCTTTGGCAAAAAGGAGAATTGAAAGCTTACCATGCCGAATTAACTGACATTGTCCGCACATTTATTGAGAACCGTTTCCAAATCGCGGCGATGGAACTCACCACGGATGAGATTCTGTTAACTATACAGGTAGCAATGACAGATCCCGCTGCCAGAGAGATTCTTTCACGAATGCTCCGACTTGCAGATCTTGTGAAATTCGCAAAGTATGCAGCGTTGGTAGAAGAGAATACAAATTCATTAATGAGTGCTTATGAATTTGTTAAAATGAATATATTGTTGGAAGAAAAGCCTCTGTTAAAAGAAACAGAACCAGAACCAGAAACAGAAACAGAAAGATTGAACAAAAAATGAACGATATAGAATTCGCCAACCCGGCATTCTTCTTTTTATTTGTGCTGATACCACTCTCGGTTGTATGGTATATTCTGAAAACCCGCAGAGCGAGAGAACCATTTACGATGTCATCATTGGGCGGTTTTATTGGGAGTCCACCATCATTCAGACAAAGATTAAACCATCTCCCGTTTATTTTTCGCATGCTGGCATTGGCCCTCGGAGTGGTAATTCTTGCACGTCCTCAATCCAGTTCAAGCGAACAAAATATCACTAGCGAAGGGATTGATATTGTTTTGGCAATGGATATTTCGGGTTCTATGACCGCTGAAGATTTTTCACCAAATCGTGTAGGTGCCGCAAAAGCGGTTGCGAAATCTTTTGTCGATGGAAGACAAAATGACAGAATAGGATTAGTTATATTTTCAGGTGAAAGTTTTTCTCTTTGTCCGATCACCACCGATCATGGCGTATTGAAGAGTCTGATTGATACAATACAACCTGGGATGCTTGAAGATGGAACAGCCATCGGAGACGGACTTGAAACTGCAGTTGCGAGAATTAAAGACAGTAAATCGAAAAGCAAAGTGATTATACTTCTGACAGATGGTGTAAATAATCGCGGACAAACCTCACCTATGGATGCAGCAGGTGATGCGAATCTATTCGGAATCCGGGTATATACAATTGGTGTCGGAAAAGAGGGTTATGCACCCATGCCGGTAAGGACGCCTTTCGGGAAACAATACCAGCAGATGAAAGTCGATCTTGATGAAAATATGTTAAAAGGAATTGCAAAAACAACGGGTGGAAAATATTTCAGAGCAATTGATAATAATAAATTAAAAGAAATATATAAGGAAATTGATGCGCTTGAGAAAACAAAAATAGAAATGACAGAATTCAGAAAACATTCTGAAAAGTATTTTCCGTTTGCCCTTGCAGCGTGCGCCTTATTGATGTGTGAGGTATTACTTCGATATACATTACTGAGATCATTACCCTAGTTCTAAGAAAGATGTTAATAAAATTGTCATAATAGATATAATGAAATTAATTTAACAGCAATCCTCATCCCCGCCCCTTCTCCCAAAAAGGAGAAGGGTGTCCCACCTCCCTCTCCCTTGGGAGAGGGATCGAGGGTGAGGGTCAGAAAAACACAACTGATAATAAAAAGAAATGATTCGTTTCGCACAGATAGAATGGTTATTTGCACTCGGTTTTGTACCGATTGCATTTCTGCTGTTTTTTATGTTTCGCATCTGGAGAAAAAAAGCTCTTTCAAGATTGGGAGAAACGACCGTAATCAATAGATTATTTCCTTATGTGTCGCGCACAAAACCTTTCTGGAAACTAATCTTTTTTGTGCTTGCTTACATTTCTGCAGTAATAGGTTTGGCGGGACCGCAAATAGGAACTAAACTGGAAGAAAGTAAAAGAAAAGGAGTTGATATCATTATCGCGATCGATGTTTCGAATAGCATGAATGCTGAAGACCTGAAACCAAATCGATTGGAAAGAACAAAACAACTTATTTCGCGTTTGCTCGATAAATTAAAAAATGACCGCGTAGGATTAATTGTATTCGCTGGAAAATCATATATCCAATTACCTATCACGACAGATTACGCTGCCGCAAAATTAGTATTGTCTGCCATCAGCACCGATATTATTCCGATACAGGGAACAGCGATCGGGAGCGCCATCGAATTGGCACAACAAAGCTTCACCGAAAAAGATAAAACTCACAGAGCGCTGATCATTATTACAGATGGCGAAAATCATGAAGATGATCCGGTTGCATCGGTAAAAAAAGCTGCACAAGAAGGTATTATCATCCACACGATCGGGATGGGTTCTAAAGATGGGGTTCCGATTCCTATATATCAACATGGAATCAGAATCGGATTTTTTAAAGATCGTGATAAACAAAATGTGGTGACAAAGCTCGACGAAACAATTCTGAAAGAAATTGCTGTCGCCGGGAACGGAATATATATACATGCAACAAACAGTGACGATGGATTGAATGAGATCTCAAAGAATATAGACAGAATGGAGAAGAAAGAATTTGAATCGCGGCAATACGCGGAATATGAAGACCGGTTTCAGTTCTTTTTCGCGGCAGCTTTATTATTTTTGCTGATCGAATTTCTGATCTCGGAAAAAAGAAGTAAACTTGTTGAGAAAATTAATTTATTCGGGGAAAATAAATGATAAACATGAAATACATCTTATTCACGGGAAGTATGGCTCTCATGTCACTCGCCCAGTCACAAACTGACCGGAATCTGATTCGTTCGGGAAATGAATTATACAATAAACAGAAATATGCTGAATCCGCAGCAAATTATGAGAAGTCGGTTGATCAGAATTCCTCATCTGTTGAAGGAAATTTTAATCTGGGAGATGCATATTATATGATGCAAAAATATGATAGTGCAGCATCTGAATATTCAAAGGCTGCATCACTTTCAGATGATAAGGAAATTCAGGCGGAAGCATATCACAATTTGGGAAATGCCTATCTTCAAGCAAAAGAATATCAGAAAAGTATCGACGCCTATAAAAATGCCTTGAAAAATAATCCAAAGGATGGCGACACTAAATATAATCTGGCATACGCTCAAAATAAACTTCAACAGGCAATTCAGCAGCAACAGCAACAGGATCAAAAAGGAGATCAGAAAGACCAGAAAGAGAAACAGAAAGAGAAAGGTGACGGAGATTCGAAAGATCAGAAAGACAAAGAGCAACAGAAAGAAAGTGGAGATCAGAAAGAGCAACAGAAAGAGAAAGAGAGTGGCGAGCAGCAGGAACAAGCAGAACAACAGAATAAAGCATCAAAAGAAGAAGCGGAGCGTCGGATTAAAGCATTAAATAATCAGGAAAAAGATCTTCAGAAAAAAATGGCGCAAAAAGCCGTTCAAGGCACAATTATGATTGAAAAAGAATGGTAATGAAAACAAAATTTATATTATATATTGTTTTTATTTTCTTCACCATAACACAATCGAAAGCACAGAATTCGATTACGGCAACGACAGATCGCACCACTGTCGGAACGAACGAATCTCTGAATATTTCTTTCGCTTGTACGGGTGAAGGAAATTTCTCCCCACCCTCCTTTCAGAATTTTAATGTGCTGGGACAAACTCAAAGTCAGAGTGGTGGAATGACCATGATTATTAATGGGAAATTGGTTCAACAGGGAGAGAATACTACAACTTTTACATATACACTTACTCCCCAATCGGTTGGAACATTTACCATCGATGCAGGAGTGCTCACTTCAGGAGGAAAAAGTGTGAAGTCAAATTCTATCACGATTACCGTGATTCAAGGTAGCACAAAAGGCGCTGGTAACGCACAACAGGGAGGCAAGGGACAGGATGAGGGACTTGGTGCAGATGATCTTTTTGTGAGGGCTGAAGTGAATAAAACAAATGTCTATAAAGGAGAAGAACTATGTGTGACATTTAAAGTTTATTCAAAAGCAAGTCTCGTGAGTTATGGTGTGAATAAGATGTCGTCAATGAATGGTTTCTGGGCACAGGATATTGATTTACCAAGACAATTAAGTTTGGGAAAAGAAAATATAAATGGGGTTCAATATATTGTTGGCACACTCAAACAAAGTTTAATTTATCCCCAACGGGCAGGTGTTCTGGAAATAGATCCGATCGAATGCGAATTTGTTGCCAGAGTTCAATCGGCCAGAAGACAACAAAATAATCCATTCGATCAGTTCTTTAATGATCCCTTTTTCAGCGATCCTTTTGGAAGTTTTGGAATGCGTGATGTCAAAGTAACACGCAGTTCCAATCCGATCAATATTACAGTAAACGAGTTGCCTGCAGGTGCACCGGAAAGTTTTAAAGGTGCTGTGGGAAGATTTAATTTTGAGACAAGCGTTGACAAAACAGAAACAAAAACAAATGATCCGATTACGTTGAAATTAAAACTTTCCGGATCAGGTAACCTCAAATTAACTGATCCTGCAACACCGGAATTTCCAAAAGAATTGGAGGCGTACGATCCAAAAACAGTAGACAATACAAAAATCTTAGCCTCGGGTATGACGGGAAGTAAAAATACAGAATATTTATTAATTCCCCGTCACTCAGGAGAGTATAAAATTCCTGCTTCCGAATTTTCTTATTTCGATCTCGATAAAAAACAATATGTAACCATTAAAGGAAAAGAATATAAAATAACGGTTGGCAAA
>JAHEYM010000248.1 GCA_023251595.1 Bacteroidota bacterium | reverse complement strand
ATCGAACCAAATCTGATCCCGCATTGATGATGCAAATGATTACCCTATATTTAGAGCAAACACCCCCTTTAGTCAGCGCGATGAAATCAAGTTTTAAAAACAAAGATTGGAAAATGCTTCATGCTTCTGTTCATAAAATGATTCCATCGTTTTCCATTATGGGTATAAGCTCGAATTTTGAAATGATGGCAAAAAAAGTGCAGGAATACGCCAACACGCAGAAAGAAACAGAAGGCATACCTGACCTGGTATCTCAGCTGGAAAATATTTGTGCACAGGCGTGTGCAGAATTAAAAGTTGAATTCAATACATTTAAAAATATGAAAGTATGAAAAATAAAATAAAACTTTTCCTGGTAGATGATGACGCTATGTTTTTAAAAACTTTGGAGATTGAATTCCTTCAGCATGCAGATTTTATTATTGAAACTTATCCGACTGGCGAACGCTGCATAGAAAATTTAAATCATACACCCGACGTGATCATTTTAGATTATATGCTGAATGGTATTGTAAAAGATGCAATGAATGGTTTGGATACTTTGGATAGAATTAAAGCATTCAATCCTGATATCCCTGTCGTGATGCTTTCTTCTCAGGATAAAATCGAGGTAGCGATCAATTGCATGCATCACAGGGCTTTCGACTATGTCGTGAAAAGCGAGACAGCTTTCATCCGACTTCAGAAGATTATAACAACTATTTTCAAGTACAAAAAGATGGAAAAAGAATTGAGCTGGTACATGGAGAGGATGTGAATTATGCAACTTTTCAGGTAAGTTATATAACATTTTTCTTTTTTTGATTTCCGACATTTGTATGAAATAATAAATTCATCATACAAATAAAATGAAAAATAAATTCAAAGAAACTGTCGGGTCTTCAGAACAGAAGCTCATCAAGGTGCGTCTTGATTACAACACACTAATTACCATATCACGCATGTCCTCCTTGGACGTATGGTTGAAGAGATATCCTGAAGCAAAAGTGGTTACTTCTTAAAACTCATCGCTAAAGAAATGGGGTTCAAAGAAGAAGAGGACAAAATTATTGTTCTTAAATCAGGAGAAATAGCTCCTTTGTGGGCGAAGTTTCGTGCCGAGATGATACAATCATTTCCATCTCCTTACAGAGGTGGAAGAGATTCATTGGCAGATGGAATCGATCATGCGATTCGTGAATTGAATAAACTGAAACCTGAAAAAACCGGCGGTGCTGCATTTCTTGGGACTAATCCGGGCTTGACAATTGATTTTGAAAATGTAAAAAACTCATCTTTAAATGCAAAGATGAATTCGTCCTCAGAAGTAATTAAGCAAGTAATTAAATTATTTGAAGGTATGCCGAATTGGGGGCATCCGTTGACGATGAACAATGTTAATCCGCAAGGAAATACGGCAGCAATCGTTGCAGCAATTTTGAGCGAGATATTTGCACCGAATATATTAGAAGGAGAGTATGCCTGGAATATACATCAGGCTGAATTGGAATCCGGTGGAATATTGGCAGATCTTGCCGGATGGGAACCGAAAAAATCGGGTTGTGTATATACATACGGTGGCTCGGGCTGTTGGACCTATCATTTAAAATATGCACTTACAAGAGTTCTCCCCGATTCAAGATATAAAGGGATAAGAACAGATGCAAAAGTGATTTGTTCACAGCAGGCCCATTATACAATGCTAAACAGCACCGACTGGATGGGCTTAGGCATGGATAATATTCTCCGAATTAAAACAGATATAGATTCCAATGCGATGGATATGGGCCATTTGGAAGAAGTACTAAAGGATTGCAGTGATAATAATATTCCGGTTGCCTCTGTTGTGTGTACGATGGCTACCACTGATGCAAATGCATTCGATCCGGTGAAGGAAGTGCGAATATTGATGGATAAATATCCGAATCCGATCGGGTATGGTAAAGCATTATTATATTGTGATTCCGTCATCGGTTGGTCATGGATTGCATTTAAAAATTATGATTTCAAACTAAATCCATTAGGTTTTTCAGAGGCGGTCTTACCATATATTGAAAAAAATTACAATGCAATCAAAGGAATTTTCTATGCTGACGCATTTGGAGTAGATTTTCACAAGACTGGATTTTCACCCTATATAAGCAGCGTATTTGTTTACAAAAATGCAGATGAATTTGAATCATTGTTATCGAGAGGAGCGTCAGCGTATTTACAGCCGCGTTCGCCTTACAATCCATTAAATTATACACTCGAAGTTTCAAGGGCAGCGACAGGTTCAATGGTCGGCTGGGCGACACTAAAATTTTTAGGCCATGAAGGTTTTCAGTCTATATTAGGTGGAATACTGGAAAATAAAGTTTATGTGAAAAATCAAATTGCAACACATTCTGAGATGGTTTGTGTGAATCCTTCAGACTATGGTCTAGTCACACTCCTGCGAATTTATCCTGAAGGAACTGATGCCGGAATACAATTCAAAAATGAGTTAATTGATCCGGCTTTTCGGGAGGATTTAATTACGTATAATAAATTGACGCATGCCATTGGTGATAAATTGTTTGAATGGTTTCGCTCAGGCAAAAAGATAAACGGACAATGCACACCATATCTCAGCTTCAGTACCGGTTTTCGTACAACCGAATATAACAGGGATATGAAAGATACAGAAGCCGTAATTTACGCTATCAAAATGTTTCCAATGAATGTGCATATTACTCCGGAAATAATGAACCATGTTCTGGAATGTATTATTGCTGCAAGAAATGAATTATGTTAGACGTCAAAAAAGAAGGTATTATTTTGCAGAAAACCAAACTTGGTTTTGAAAATGAAGGCGTTTTAAATCCTGCTGCAATTATTGTTGATAATACAATTCATCTCTTTTACAGAGCTGTTAGTAAAGGAAATTATTCAAGTATAGGATACTGCAAACTCATTTCCCCTTTGGTTATTACAGAACGAAGTGACACCCCGGTATTGTTTCCGCAATTTGATTACGAGACACATGGAGTTGAAGATCCAAGAGTAGTGAGGATCGAGAATCTCTATTATTTAACATATACCGCTTATGATGGTGTAAATGCGATGGGTGCTTTGGCAACATCAGAAGATTTAGTGACCTTCAAAAAAGAAGGACTCATTGTACCTAAAATTACATACGATGAATTCAAGCATCTTGCAGAATCAAAAGGGAGTATAAATGAAAAATACCTAAGATATAATGAACCCTGGCGTTCACTTGAAAAGAAAAGTGAAAAAATTTATCTATGGGATAAGAATGTAATTTTTTTTCCACGGAAGATCAACGGAAAATTGCATTTTCTCCACAGGATCAGGCCTGACATCCAAATTGTTGCCATAAATAGTCTGTCAGAACTCACAACTGAATTCTGGCAAAATTATTTTCTTCTTTTGGAGGAGTGCATCGTGCTTTCACCTAAATTCAAGCATGAGGTAAGCTATATGGGTGGGGGTTGTCCGCCAATTGAAACAGCGCATGGATGGTTAATAATCTACCATGGAGTTCATGACACTGTAAACGGTTATGTTTATTCGGCATGCGCTGCATTACTGGAGCTTGATAATCCGCAAAAAGAAATTGCGAGGCTTCCCTACGCACTTTTCGGACCTTAATATAACTGGGAATTAAAAGGGGAAGTGAACAATGTGTGTTTTCCCACAGGCGCCATCGTAATTGATGACACACTTTATATTTATTATGGTGCTGCAGACGAACGAATTGCATGTGCGTCGGTCATTTTGTCAGAACTTATAAAAGAACTTTTGCTATATACTGAAATAATATGAAAAACAAAATATCAGAAGTACTATTTATCACATCATTTCCTCCACGCGAGTGCGGAATTGCGACCTACTCGCAGGACTTAATAAAGGCGCTGAACAATAAATTTAACCGATCGTTAAAAATACATATTTGCGCCATGGAATCAGATAACGAGCAACATTCTTATGGTGAAGAGATACTATATAAATTGAATACAGATCATCCCGCTTCATATCGTGAATTAGCAAAGAATATTAATCAAAACCCTGAACTAGGAATGGTTATGATTCAACACGAATTTGGATTTTTTGCAAAAAACGAAAGTGCTTTCAGAAACTTTTTGAGTGAAGTGACAAAGCCGATTATTATTGTCTTTCACACTATATTACCACGACCAAATTATTCATTGAGAGAGAATGTTCAATATATTTCAAACATTTCTTCATCAATAATCGTCATGACAAAATCTTCAGCAGAAATATTGCATGATGATTATGAGGTTTCGAAAGGTAAAATTACTGTAATACCACACGGCACGCATTTAGTCCGGCATTCTGACAAGACCGTGTTGAAGGATAAATATAAATTAACCGGCAAGAGAGTGCTATCCACTTTTGGGTTACTTAGCAGGGGAAAAAGTATTGAAACCACAATAGAAGCATTACCATCTATTGTGTCGAAAAACCCCGATGTGTTATTTCTTATTATAGGAAAAACTCATCCTTCGGTTTTCTTAAACGAAGGAGAAGAATATAGACAAATGCTTGAAAAAAGAGTTGCAGAATTGAATCTTACGTCTTATGTAAAATTTATAAATTACTTTTTGACGCTGCCTGAATTATTAGAATATTTACAGCTCACCGATATATACTTATTTACATCCAGAGATCCGAATCAGGCGGTTAGCGGTACCTTTTCATACGCGATCAGTTGCGGATGTCCAGTCATTTCCACGCCCATTCCGCATGCACGGGAGGTTTTGAAGGACGATCCAGGAATTGTTTTTGAATTTGAGAATCATCAACAATTATCGGAAGCGGTTATTCGCTTATTAAATGACGAGCAACTGAGGAAGAATATCAGTTCCAATGGTATTCACAGGATGGCGCCAACAGCTTGGGAGAATGCATCCATTGCACATGCAAAATTATTTCAAAAAATCGACCCTAACGAAATGGTTTTGAAATATGATCTTCCTGAAATCAATCTTGAACACATAGAAAATCTAACCACAGATTTTGGAATGATTCAGTTTTCTAAAATCAATCGGCCTGACATTGATTCCGGTTACACATTGGATGATAATGCAAGAGCGATGATAGCCATGTGTCATCATTTCGAACTCACTGGGGATGAAAAAGATCTGAAATACATCAACATATATTTTAATTATATAAAATATTGTTTTCAACCAAATGGGACTTTCTTGAATTACATCAATAAGAATAAGTGTTTTACAGAACAGAATAATTTAACTAATCTTGATGATGCAAAAGGGAGAGCGATTTGGGCTTTAGGTTATTTGGCCTCAATTATAAATTTATTGCCCATTGAATGGAATAGTATAGGAGAAGAGGCAGAAGAAATTATTAACAAATCTTTGTTGCAGATGAAGAATGTACATTCAACCCGTGCAATGGCATTTGTTCTGAAAGGATTATATTACAGAAATTTGATTACAAAATCAGATAAAGATCTGAGATTAATCAAATTGCTTGCGGATAGGTTAGTCCAAATGTACAGACATGAGTCTGACAAAGTGTGGCATTGGTTTGAGAGTTATCTCACGTATGCGAACAGCATTATTCCGGAAGCATTGTTATGTGCCTGGAAAGTAACCGGAAATTCAATCTATAAAGAAACTGCAAAATCGTCGTTTGATTTTCTTCTGTCTAAGACATTCAGAAAAGACAACATTAGTGTAATTTCAAATAATGGGTGGTTTCATAGAGGAATGGAATCTATCCCCTCCATGATCGGAGGTCAACAACCGATAGATGTGGCGTATACAATTCTTGCGCTGAGCAAATTCTATGATGTATTTAAGGATGACTCGTATCGAGACGCAGCTGAAGCTTCTTTTAACTGGTTTCTCGGAAGCAACCACCTTAATCAGATTATATATAATCCTTGCACCGGTGGTTGTTATGACGGACTGGAGGAAAAAAATGTTAACCTAAATCAAGGTGCAGAATCAACCGTCAGTTATCTGATGGCAAGATTGACGATAGAAAGTTTATATAACAGTCAAAAGAATCAAAACAGTGCAGCAATAGATAATCTAATTTCACAATTACAAGAACAATCTATCTGAAGAACGAATCATAAACATTATTTACGAAAACGATGAAATAAATTACAATTTAATTCTGATTTTTGCAAACTTAACAAATCACATAAAACATCTACCAACATGAAAACAAACATTATTAATTTGGTCTCAACCCTTTTTATTTTCACTTTGCTTTTCAGTTCCTGTTCACGAAAATACAATCTCGATCTGATCGGTCGGAATTC
>JAHEYM010000014.1:18977-21730 GCA_023251595.1 Bacteroidota bacterium | reverse complement strand
CTCGAAAATCCGGAATCAAACGCGCTCGATTTCTTAGACGATTTTCGTTTGAATCTCTTTTCGGATGAAATATTTGTCTTCACCCCAAAAGGGGAACTGCGCACACTTCCCGCTAATTCCACATCACTCGATTTCGCATTCGATATTCACACGGATATCGGAGTAAAATGTATAGGGGCAAAAGTAAACCATAAATTGGTTCCGCTCTCTCACACGCTGAAAAGCGGCGATCAGGTTGAAATCATTACTTCGAGCAAACAATTTCCAAAAGAAGACTGGTTGAATTTTGTCACTACGGCAAAGGCAAAATCAAAGATAAAAAATGCGCTTAAGGAAGAGAAAAGGACGCTTGGTGAGGAAGGAAAGATGATTGTCGAAAGGAAATTCAAACATCTGAAAGTTTCTTTGAGTCAGGGAAATATCAACGAACTTTTGTCGCATTATAAAATTCCATCCACGCTCGATTTCTATTATCGTGTTGCGAAAGGAGTGATTGATTTGAAAGACCTGAAGGACTTTAAAATCGAGAAAGATCAGATCAAATTCAAACCGCAAAAGCAGGAAACACCAGGGTTTGAACAGATGGTGAAGAGTATCCGCGGCACTTCGGATATGTTGGTGATCGGCGATAATCTGGAGAAGATTGATTATAAACTTTCACCTTGCTGTAATCCGATTCCCGGCGATGAAGTGTTCGGTTTTCTTTCGATCCATGAAGGCATCAAGATTCACAAAACGAACTGTCCGAATGCCATTCAACTGCTGTCAAACTACGCGTACCGTATCGTGAAAGCCCGTTGGACGAATCAGGAGCAGATCGCGTTTCTCGCGGGTGTTCGGATTACAGGTTCGGATGAAGTGGGGGTAGTGAATAACATCACCAGAATTATCTCAGAAGAGTTCAAAGTCAACATCCGCTCACTTTCGGTTGACAGTCAGGATGGTATGTTTGAAGGAACAATCATGCTTTTTGTGCACGACACCGATCATCTCACCGGCTTAATCAAGAAACTCCGTGCATTACACGGTATTCTGAAGGTGGATAGGATAGATGGCGAACATGCCATCGGGTAATTCAACCAAAGGTGAAACAGGACGTCTATATTTTTCATAATTTGGCGGAAATTATCAAAAATGACGTTCTCAGAACTTATTGATAAATAATGGAGAAAGAGAATCCGATAAAACAGGTGACAAAAATCTTCACGGACTACCTCGAAAAACGTAGTCACAGAAAGACACCTGAACGATTTCTGATTCTGAATGAGATCTATTCTCTGAAAGAACATTTCGATATCGAATCGCTCTATCTGCACATGAAAACAAGCGGTCACCGTATTACGAGAGCAACGATCTATAACACGATAGAACTTCTGCTCGATTGCGATTTGGTGACGAAACATCAGTTTGGTAAAAACTCTGCCCAATTCGAGAAATCTTTTGGGTATAAACAACATGATCACCTGATATGCACAGATTGTGAAAAAGTATTTGAATTTTGCGATCCGCGCCTGCAACAAATTCAATCAATGATGGGTAAATTGCTCGACTTTGAAATCACACAACATTCGCTGAATCTTTTTGGCAAATGCATCAAGCTTGCAAAACATGGTTCGTGCGAAGATTATTTAAAACAGCAAACTCATCAGTTATCTTAAAACAAATTATGGAATTTTCATTTGAAGTGGAAGAAAAAGATGATGTCAGTGTCCTCGAACTGACCGGTAGTCTGATTGAAAAAAATCAGGCGAATGATATGCTTGACGAAATTGATAACCGGATTCTGAGAGATCAGAATAAGTTTATCATTAATTTAAATGGCATTAAATTTATGAGCAGCACGGGACTGAATGTTTTGATCATGATTCTCACGAAGGCTCGTAAATCGGGTGGTGAAACAGTGATCTGTTGTGTCCCTGCAAGAATTCAGGAACTTTTGGTTGTCACAAAATTGAATACGGTTTTTACGGTTTGCGATACTCCGGATAATGCATTAAAGCAATTTCAGAAAAATTAAAATGGCTGTAGATATATTACTCGGCCTTCAGTGGGGTGATGAAGGTAAAGGTAAAATTGTTGATGTTTTATCTCCTCAATATAATGTAATTGCTCGTTTTCAAGGCGGGCCGAATGCAGGTCATACTTTGGTTTTAGACGGAATTAAACATGTTCTGCATACGATTCCTTCGGGTATATTTCGTGATAATATTATAAATATTATCGGGAATGGCGTCGTGATCGATCCTATCGTTTTTATGGAAGAAATCCGAAAATTGGAAGATCGAGGTGTTGATGTAAAATCCAGACTTGTTATTTCCAGAAAAGCACACCTTATTTTACCTACACATCGTGTGCTGGATGCTGCTTCTGAAAGCTCGAAAGGTAAAGGAAAAATCGGCAGTACACTAAAAGGAATTGGTCCTGCTTATATGGACAAAACCGGCAGGAATGGTTTAAGGGCGGGTGATATTTTTTCGCCTCAATTCAAAGAAAGATATCAGACCCTTGTCGAAAAACACAGGCAATTACTGAGATTGTATGATATAGAATATACAAAAGCCGAAAACGAAGATGCCTGGTTTGCTGCGGTTGAAAAAATGCGTGGATTCAGATATGCAGATACAGAACATCTCATTAATGAGTATATAGTTAGCGGTAAAAAAATACTCGCAGAGGGAGCACAAGGATCTTTACTTGATATTGATTTTGGTTCATATCCTTTTGTCACCTCATCAAACACTGTAGCGGCAGGT
>JAHEYM010000014.1:0-18967 GCA_023251595.1 Bacteroidota bacterium | reverse complement strand
ACAGGTTTAGGAATTGCCCCGTCGAAAATCGGAAATGTAATAGGAATATTTAAAGCATATTGCACCAGAGTCGGAAGCGGTCCTTTTCCAACTGAACTGGAAGACGAAACGGGAGAATGGATCAGACAGGGTGGTGCCGAATTTGGCTCCACTACCGGCAGACCACGTCGCTGCGGATGGCTCGATTTACCTGCACTTCGTTACGCGGTGATGATAAACGGCGTGACGGAATTATGCATGACCAAAGCAGATGTGTTGAGCGGTCTCGAAAAATTGCAGGTTTGTACCCATTATATGAGTAGCGGGCAGAAAATAGATTATATGCCTTACGACATTCAGATGGATCCTGTAGAACCTGTTTATGTTGAATTGGATGGGTGGAAGGAAGTAATTCAGGATATTCATCGTTTTGAAGAATTGCCTTCCGCTTTACAGAAATATACTGAATTTATCGAGCATGCAACAGGAGTTCCGGTCACCATTATTTCTACCGGATCAGACCGTAATCAGATTCTGCATCGCGATTTGGCGGAAATTTCTACTCACTCATAAATATTAGCCCTACCCTGCTTGAAGGTGTCACGGATTTATATATATATGCTTTTTCTGCTTATATATATAAGATTTTCTTCTCCCGATTGTATCGCTCAGCAAGATTCCGCACAAGGCGACACCTCCCGAATTGAACTACTTCACGCGGATCATCTATCGTATAATGAAAAAGTAACGGGAAAAGTCCGCAGAATGCTGGGACATGTGGCATTCAAACAACAGAATACATTTCTTTACTGCGATAGTGCTTACTTTTATAATGACAGCGATTATGTGGAAGCTTATTCTCACGTCCACATTGTTCAGGGCGATACCGTAAATATATATAGTGACCGGATGAATTACGACGGTGATCGGAAACTGGCAGATCTTTTCAAACATGTGAAGATGACAGACAAGACGATGACAATGACCACCGAAATCCTGCACTACGACTTGAATACAGATGTTGCCCATTATCCCGACCATGCAAAAATTATTGATAGTGAAAATACATTGACGAGTTTGGAAGGATATTATTATTCTGAATTTAAAGAATTTTTCTTTAGAAAAGATGTGGTTTTGGTGAACCCTCAATACACCATGAAGTCGGATACGTTGAAATATAATACGAATAATAAGACGGCATATTTCTTTGGACCGACCAATATTACGAGTAAAGAAAATCATATTTATTGTGAAGACGGTCGTTATAACACTGAAACGGATGAATCAACTTTTTACAAGAATTCCTGGATTCAATCTAAAGAACAAAGATTGAAAGGTGATAGTCTCTGGTATAATCGCAAAGAAGGAATCGGAAAGGCTTACAGAAATATACAAATAAAAGATACGGTCCAAAAGATTTTAATCACCGGCCATTATGCAGAATATCATGAACTGAATCAGATTTCATGGGTTACAGATTCGGCATTAATGATTCAGATATTTAAAAACGATTCATTGTTTTTGCATGCCGATACTTTGAAATCTGTTTATGATTCAGTTTGTCAGATTCGGAGCATGTTTGCATATCATCACACACGTTTCTTTAAACCCGATTTAAGCGGCAGTTGCGATTCGTTGTACTATTCGACTGAAGATTCGATGATGAGAATGTATTATACGCCCGTCATCTGGTCGAAAGAAAATCAACTAACTGCCGACACGATTTTTATTCAAATGAGTAACTCGCATATAGAAAGATTGGAACTATATCGTTCATCTTTTATTATTTCGCAGGAAGATACATTTCGGTTTAATCAGGTGAAAGGAAAAAACATGACCGGATATTTTGTGAATGATACATTAAATAGTATAAAGGTTGAAGGAAACGGTCAATCGGTCTATTATGCAAAGGATAAAGATAACAAATATGTTGGCGTAAACCGTTCCGATTGCAGCGACATGATGATTTTATTAAAAGATAATAAAGTTAGTATGATCTCTCTAATTACTTCACCCGATGCGACCTTTTACCCTATTTCCGAATTAACTCCAAACGAATTAAAATTAAAAGATTTTAATTGGTTGATTAAAAAGGAGCCGTTGAAGATGGAAGATGTTTTTAGGGAGTGAATAGCCTCCTGCTTTAGCTGGAGGATGGTGAAAGAGTAAAGGAGTGAAGGAGTGAAAGAGTGTCACAATTATTTTCAATATCTTTGCACCTACATTCCTTCTGATCATTTAACGCTGTAATCAATTTAGATAAAACCACATGCTAAATTTACACCCGCAATTTATTACTGACAAAAAGGGAACGAAGATTTCAGTCGTGCTCCCAATGAAAGAGTTCAACACCATCATGGAGAATCTGGAAGAACTTGAAGACATTCGTTTATATGATGAGGCAAAGCAAGTAAATGAGCCTTCTATTCCCATAGAAAAGGCATTTAAAATGCTGGATGAAAAACGTAAGAATAAAAAGTAAATGGTGTATAAAGTAACGATCAAGAAACGCGCTTTAAAAGCACTTGAGAATATTGTTATGGGTCACTTTGATTTTCCGGGGAGTAATGTAGATTTTACAAATTAATAAAAGTTTGCCGTCCGGAAATCGTTAGGGGTCTCTCGCTTCGCTTCGAGATGACAATGCGCATCATCATCAGGGGCTGGAAGGGGACGCGCGCTTAATAACTTTCTATGCTCGAGGGCAGAAGCGCGCGTCCCCTTCCAGCCCACCACCAAAAATAATGCGGAGCGGCACTGTCATCCTGAAAATCGCGTTTTGCAATTCTGGTACTTGCAAAATCTTAATGCGATTTGAGGGATCCCTTATGATTTCCGGACGGTAAACTCTCCTAAAGATTGGGTAAGAGAGGTAAATGAAATGACGAACGAACCCAACCAACTCTCCAACTTTTGACACTGACTCATTGTTGTCGTATTCGCGTCGCTGACTATCGGATAATATACGAAATTGAAGGTGTGCTTCTGGTGGATGTTATCAACTTAGGACACCGGAAGGATATTTATGAGTAAAAGTGAGTCAAAGAATTCACACTCTCGAAGTTAGAGGATCTTTGTAAATAAATGAACATTATAATCACGGATTACTCCTTCACTTTCAAACCAGATTCTTGAGATACCAAGTATATCCCCAACATGTAAATTCCCGAATGCTTTTTTAACAGAACTACTGAATGAAGCTCCATCATTCGTCAAATCAAAAAGCAATTCGGTGTCTCGTTTAGCAAAAACATCGAATCTTACAATTGAATATTTAATGTCATATTTGTCTAAAATTTCATTTGAAACCACTAAATAATCTAAAAACACATCTCCACCTTCCAATCCACCTTTATGAAAGTTAAATGTGGGCTCGGGTACTCTGGCAATTCTAAGGTCAAAACTATCGATGAAGGAAGAATCTAATTTATTTACGATTAAAAATTTAATATCCCCAAGTTGCAATGGCTTCACATTAAATTCATTGTTTTTTTTCATTATTGCAACTTCCGGCGTCAAACACTTTAGTAAAATATATTCGAAAGGTATTCTATCTACAGCAATTCGAACCGGGTTATCTATACCATAATACAATATATTTGTTTTAGGCGTAGAAACAACTGCTTTTTGTCCTAAAACCAGAGAAGGAAGGAAAATCAATACACTTAGAGCTGATTTCAATAGGAGTTGATTGATTAGATTCATACAATAAATATAACGAAAATTTGTTACAGAACACTTGAAAGCATTTCCAATTTTTGTTTCAACCTTGGTAAGGTATTCTTAATGATGTTCCATTCTATCTGTCTTTCGATTCGGAAATACTCACCTATCAAAACATTCCTGAAAGAAATCATTTTGTGCCACTCTATATCTGTGTGATCGAGAATAAACGATTCCGGAAGTTGTCTTGAGGCTTCTCCTATGATTTCAAAATATCGTTCAACAGCTGCAACCGTTTTCTTATCTTTATCGAAGGCATTAAAATCCATACCGTCAGTAAATTCCATAATATTTGAAATTGCATCGAGAAGATCAATCAGGATTAACTTTGGGACACGATCAGACATAAATAAACTTATCTTTTAAATATTCCCAATAATGAGCTTGTATTCCTCCTTTTGTCACAAGGTCAACTTTCTTACCTAAAATAACTTCAAGTTCATCAGAGAGATCGATAAATTCGATCCCAATTGGACCATTAAAATCAACCATGATATCGACGTCACTTTTATCTGTTGCATCATTTCTGGTATAAGAACCAAAAAGCGATTGGGTATCTAACCTTCAAAGCAGGTAATGCAGTTTCAAGTATCTTTTTTATTTCAGATAGTGTTTTCATTGTTCAGCAAAGGTATAGTATATTAATGAGAGAATAATAACTCTTGACAATTTTGCTAACTCAACCCTCATCCCCGACCCCTCAGCTTTCATGAATAAAATAAAGCCTTGTATCTTCGACAAGATAAATCATTGGTGCAATCATTACCTTTGGATACCGGAGTCTAAGACGTTTTGTTTCGCTTAAAATAAAATCGGGTTCGCTGCCGATTTCGAACATGGGTTCAAAATGGGTGAAATGTTTTTCTGCTCGTTCTTCATCCCAACCGGCATTTGAAACCATTCCTTTTATAAATTCCGTTTTGCGGGAAATTAAATCTACCATCCCGCAATTGTTATGACCGATCAATGCAATATAATGAATTTGTCCCACCGCGATTGCATAAGAAATTTCAAATTCACCATAACGAAGATTTGCCCCGGCAGAACGAATAATAAATGAAAAGTTATCGGGCATGTGCAGATGTTTTCGGTTATCTATACACATACCAACCAAAAGTTGCGCTCTGTCATAAGTTTCATACGGTCGGTTAAGATTGTGATATTCAATCAGTAAACCGATTGGAGTATCTCTGTATTTCGGAAGAATATCTTCTTTTGAATTAATTGGTATGAGACGGGTCATTATTATTTTGTTTTAATCGGATATGGAGGGATCGGTGCTAATTCCTGATGTTGAGTTTTTAAATCAATTTTAATTTCTTCAATAGCGCGAAGCAATTGCTGATCAGTTCCCATATATTCCTGATATGGATCCTGATCAACCACAATATCCGGATCTACTCCATAACCTTCCATGATCCATGTTTTACCATCGGTGTCGTATCGCGAAAATTCCGGTTTATTGAGAATTCCACCATCAACAAATGGCAGAGAACCTCTGATACCAACTACTCCACCCCAACTTCTGCGACCAATGACTTTCCCCATTTTATATTTTTTGAAACGATAAGGAAAAATGTCTCCATCAGAAGCAGAATATTGATCAATCAAAACAAGTTTTGGTCCCAAGACCATATCTTCGGGATTACTTTGAGGAACATTATTCCGCGATATTCCAACCATCGCAATTTCGCGTTTCAATCGTTCGATAATCATTGGAGAAACATTACCACCGCCGTTACCACGATCGTCCACTATTAATGCTTTCTTTTTTAATTGGGGATAAAAATGCTTAACAAATTCATTCAAACCTTCGGCACCCATATTTGGTATGTGAAGATAACCAACATCTCCGTTTGTTGCATTATTTACCAGATCAATATTATGTTGTACCCAATTATAATAATATAAAGAAGATTCGGTTGAAATCGGCACCACGATTACTTTGCGCGCACCAGATTCATCTGCATTTGCATTAAGAGATAATTCCACCTGTTTTTCGGCAGTATTTATCAGTGATTGATAAATATCATTCATGTTTTTTGTAGATACTCCGTTGACCGCAACAATAAAATCGCCAACATTTGCATTCACACCGATTTCAGTGAGTGGTGAACGGTTATGTTTATTCCAATTTTCTCCCTTCAAAATTTTAGTAATTTTATAATAACCGGAAGCATCCCTTGATAACTCCGCTCCAAGCAATCCCATGTTAATTCTTGGGACAGGAGGTTTGTCACCCCCACCGGTGTATGAGTGACCCGTACTGAGTTCACCTATCATTTCACCAATAATATACGTTAAATCGTTCCGGTGATTTACATAAGGAAGCAATACTTCATATTTCTTTTTCATAGCAGACCAGTCCACTCCACTCATATTCGGATCCCAAAAGAAATCACGCATCTGACGCCACGATTCTTCAAAGATTTGCTTCCATTCTATTTTTCTGTCGACATAAACTTTCATATTTGAAAGATCGACGGCAGTGCTTAAATCCATTTTAGTTTTTGGAAGATCAATCACATATTTATTGCCATCTTTCAAAACCAACATTTTTTTATTGTTTGAAGTGGTCCCGAATCCATCTATATTCCCTAAATCCGTTTCTTTTTTCTCTTTGAGATCAAATAATTTAAGAGATGCTTTATCGATTTTGGACGAATTGAATACGTAGTAAACGGAATTTCCGATACATCTGATATTGCTGTAATTGCCAACGCCGACAGGAAGCGCCAAAATCCGATTTTGAATTCCATCCAGATCGACTAAGATTGGTTTGTCGAGTCCCCCTTTCAATTTTTTATCTTCTTTAGATTTGTTTTCATCTGTCGAGTCAGATTTCTGATCTTCCGACTTCACCTCGTCATTTTTCGGTTCCAACGGATTCGCAGTAGTTTTTGCCAACGGTACAAAATACACCTTACTCATATCACCGTAAGCAGTATTCCACTCCGTGCTACTATATATCGGGTTAAAATCCCGATTACTTGAAAAAAATAAATATTTACCATCATCACTAAAACCAACACCAAATGATTCGTACCAGATATCAGTGATGGCGGTAGATTTTTTATCCTCCATATTATACAAATATACTTTCTGCCGATTTTCGTCGTCCGATTTACTGTATGCAATCCATCGGTTGTCGGGAGAAAATTCATAAGAATTATATTCACCGGTTCTATTCTGATCGACTAATGTTTGCTCGCCGGTTTCAATATTTACATACGCGAGACGCAATTTATTGTCACTCCACAAAATCAATTTACTGTTTAGAGACCAGGTGATGCTGTATTTATAAGTATTGCCATTCCTGGTGAGTTGTTTCGGAGTTTCAGAACCATCTTGTTTATCTATATATATTTCGGTTTCCCCGCTGGCATCACTTATATATGCAATACTCTTCCCATCAGGACTCCAGACTGCGTCACGTTCATGACTTCCATTACTTTTTGTTAGATTACGTGTAATTCCCGATTTGACAGGAACTGTCCAGACATCGCCTCTCGCAGTTAATATCAATCGATTTCCATCGCTTGAAATATCAGTTGTATTGATAAATTTAGAGGCATCAATCCAGGTACTTCGACCACCATCCATATCATCCTTAATCGTAATATCTATTTTAGTATTTAATCCGGTTTTCAAATCATATAAGTATATATATCCACCATTTTCAAACACGATCGCATCATTACCCAACGAAGGAAATTTTACATCATATTCCTTAAAATCAGTAATCTTTTTTGTTTGCTTTGTATTTATATCGTATTCAAAAAGATTCATGATGCGGTCTCTGTCACTTGCATAATATATTTTATCACCATACCACATTGGAATAATATCCTGAGAATTATTATTTGTGATGTTTTCCCATTGCTTCGAATCAAAATCAAAAATCCATATATCATCAGCCATCCCACCTTTGTAATATTTCCATGTCCGGAATTCACGAAATACCCTGTTCAAAGCTATTTTCTTTTTATCGGGTGAATAGGAACAAAATCCACCGACAGAAAAAGGCAACTCTTCACTTAATCCGCCATCCGTTTTTGCAATAAACAATTGACCCTTAAAATCATTAAATGATTTTTTTCTGGAGCGATAAATAATGCTGTTATTGTCGCGCCAGGTCATAACAATATTATTCGGTCCCATCCGGTCTCCGATATCATCTCGTCCCAATGTCGCCGTATACGTAAGCCGCAGAGGAACACCTCCTTCTGCAGGCATTGTAAACACTTCGGTATTCCCATCGTATTGACCGGTAAATGCAAGTGTTTTACCGTCAGGAGAGAAACGCGGAAACATTTCGTAACCAATATCACTTGTTATCTTGCGTGCAACGCCACCGGTGCGGGGAACGGAATACAAATCACCGGCATAAGAGAATACAATACTTGTCGCCGAAACCGCTGGAAAACGCAACAAACGGGCTTCATTAGATTGACCGTAGGTAGATACAAATGTCAGTAACAAAAGGAGATAAAAAAGCAAATGTTTTTTCATGATTCAAATTCTTTATTTAACGATCTATATTTATTTATTTTATCGGATAATTACTCAAAGTTAGGAATAATATTCATCAATCTTCACGACTCCAAAAGCAAAAAGCATAATCACAAAGAAAACAATAAAACCGGTTCGAAGCGATTTGTGGTCACCCATGTGACTGGCGACAGCACCAAGTATCATCAAAAGCGGTGTTATATATAACATGGAAGAATTATAATAGAAAGACATATATAAAAAAACCAGCAGTGTTGAAAGCATAAAAAGCCAGATTCCTGCTCTGTATTCTTTATTTTGTACAAAACCTGAAAGTACCAAGATGGATAATACCAGAAAGAGTATAGGATAAAATAATAAGAGCAACAGATGGGTTTTCATCATGTTGCCTGCGAGATCAGATAAAGTCTCTGTTTCACCCAGTCCCGCATATTTTTCGCCAATAATCCAGGCAGTTATAAAAGAATAAATAACAACAACGAAAAGTCCGGCAAATGCAAACCTGTAACGGATTTTAAAATATTCCGTTTTAAATTCCCGGAAATTCATTCGCTCTTAAATAGATTTCAGAATTTCAACATCCTGCATAAGAACCGGTGTATGATGATATGGAGTATTTGCACCAAATAATTTCCCCCTGACTTTAACCGTCTTGCCTTCCTGTTGTTTAAAGACGGTCGGACTTTTTGCAGGAATTAGTGTAATCCGCTCTACTCCGAATTGTTTAATGTCGTCCATATCACTTCCCTTTATTGGGAATACATTTATTGAAGAATCCAGTTTCAGAAGGAATTGTTCATCCTTCTCATCAATCTCCGGCGTCTTTCCATAATTCGGGGGACCGTAGTACTGCTTCACGTAAAGTACGCCTGTTAATTCTGTGATTTGTGGTTCATAATAACACTTTTTCAGAGTGCTGTCCGGCTGATTCTTTTTATCTGTTGTCGCTTTATTTTTTATCTTTTTCTGAGACTCAACTACTTTTGTGATCGAATCAGCTTTATGAGTCGAATCAGAACTCTTCTTCGAATTATCCTCGTCACCACCAAAAAAATTACAAGAGGAAACAATAAATAAAAGCAGAATTAAGCAAACAGATAAATACCGGCTATGCCAACTCAGCCGCATCGGTACTTCCCAATTTTCCTGAAGTTCAGTTTTATTATTTACAAGATTGTTAAAGACAATGGTATCTTCAGTTATCTCTCCACTCGCAACTTTTTTTCCAAATTCACCGCTGCTGCATGATTTTACTTCTTCCCCTTCCCGATAGGCGTATAGTAATCGATTGGTTAATTGTATATTAAATAATTGTTCCTGCTTACGAATAAAATGCAGGGATTTATCAATTGCACAGCCGCCCGGCATCTCATAAGATTCATCGACCATCACAATGATAAAACGATTATATATAATGCCGACGGAAGCCTTGAGTTCGTGGTTGTGAGAAATCCAGTTAGAAATAAAATTTTCCGCATTTAATGTTATACCCGAGACTTCAGGAACAGATAATTCCCGGTTTGACTGATAAACCCAAACCCTTGAGTGGTCAGGCATTTTACTTAATTCTATCATTTCCAATTAACAATTAACAATGAACAATAATAGCAAATTAAAGATCTGTCGCGTTTGCAATTAATTCTGCGATATCCAATACTTTTACTTTTTCTTCTTTATTTTTATTTTTTATACCATCAGTCATCATGGTCATACAAAAAGGACATCCTGTTGCAATGATGTCAGGATTTAATGACAATGCTTCTTCTGTCCTCTCAATATTCACATCTTTATTTCCCTTTTCGGGTTCTTTAAACATTTGTCCTCCGCCTGCACCACAACAAAAACCCGTAGCTTTTGATCTTTTCATTTCCACAAAAGAGACATCGAGTTTTTCGATTAAACTTCTGGGCGCTTCATATATATTATTTCCTCTTCCTAAATAACATGGATCATGAAAAGTGATTTTTTTCCCTTTAAAAGCACCACCTTCGACCTTTAATCTTCCATCGTCGAATAAACTCTGGATAAATGAGGAATGATGCATTACTTCGTAATTTCCTCCCAAATCGGGATATTCATTTTTCAAAGTATTAAAACAATGCGGACAAGCAGTGATAATTTTCTTCACTCCATAACCATCCAATAACTGTATATTTCCAAGAGCCGTCATCTGAAAAAGAAATTCATTGCCTGAGCGTCTTGCCGGATCACCACTACAACTTTCTTCCGTTCCTAATACCGCAAATTTTACCGCTGCCTTTATCAGAATTTTTACAACTGCTTTTGTAATCTTCTGTGCGCGTTCATCAAAACTACCGGCACATCCCACCCAGAAAAGAACTTCAGGAACTTCTCCGGCAGATGCAAGTTGCGACATAGTTGGGACTTTCATACAGAAGATTTTATTTCATCCTGCGCCCAATTCAATCTGTCAGATGGTGAAAACTGCCAGGGCGCCTGATTATTTTCAACATTGTTAAACATCATATTTAAACCCTGTGGTGCCGCAGATTGTTCCATCACAAGAAAACGACGCATATCCAGAATGATAGCAAGCGGATCGATATTTACGGGACATGCATCCGTGCAAGCGTTACAACTTGTACACGCCCATAATTCCTCCGGCGTAATATAATCGTTTAACAGAGATTTTCCGTCTGAAAAATCTTTTCCCTTTTTATCTATATTTTTTCCAACCTCCTGCAAACGATCACGTGTATCCATCATAATTTTGCGGGGCGACAATAATTTACCGGTATGATTTGCCGGACAAACAGAGGTGCAGCGACCACATTCTGTGCAAGAGTATGCATCCATCAATTGTTTCCATGTCAGATCCTGTATATCTTTTGCACCGAATTTTAAGGGAGGTGTATTAGCCGTTTCGTTCACGACCGCTGAAGGATCAAGCATCAATTTTACCTCTTTTGTCACGGAAGGCATATTCACCATTTTCCCTTTAGCATTCAGATTAGAGTACCACACATTCGGGAAAGCAAGAATAATATGGAAATGTTTTGAATAACATATATAGTTAAGAAAAGCAAGAATTCCGATGATATGAAACCACCATGCCGATCTTTCAATAAATTCAAGTGTCCCTGAACTCATATTTCCGAATATAAAATTCAGATATTGACTTACCGGAAATGCGCCCGCTTTAAAATAATGTTCAGAGCCCGAATTTTGCAATAATTGATCGGTACAGTTCATCGTGAGAAATGCGATCATCAATGCTATTTCAGTAAAAAGAATAAGATTGGCATCAGTCCTCGGCCAAGATGTCATTTCTTTCGACCAAAAACGTTTTAAACGAATAATATTTCTCCTGATCAGAAATATTGCACAACCAAGAATAGTAAGCAAAGCCAGTATTTCGAATGACCCGATCAGAAAATCATAAAACTTACCAAGTAGAGGTGCAAATGCCCGATGCGTTCCAAGAACTCCATCCGTAATAATTTCGAGGACTTCAATATTTATAATTATAAATCCTACGTATACAAAAATATGTAAAATACCGGCGACCGGACGAACAACCATTTTTGATTGTCCCAGTGCCACACGAATCATGGTCATCCATCTCCTTTTCTTCTGGTCCGTCCGTTTCTCTTCCCTTCCCAGATTAATGTTGCGAATAATAGTTCGCACATTGATGGTGAATAGAATAATTCCCGCTACGAGCAGAATTAAAAAAATAATATTTCCAATTCCAAAATTCATCGGAGTTCCCGAATCAATAAAATTTTACTTCGCATTATTGTTTTGGAGTTTCAACCTTCTTCTGAGTTTTAGGAGCACCACCTCCGCCACCGATGAGTGAAAAATGCACATATCTTTTCGGATTTGCTTTCAGATCTTTCACTAACAAATCCACATCAGCAGCAGTATATTTCAGATATGTATATAGACTGTCATTATTAATCAACATTCCCAAGGAACCTTTTCCTGAATTTATTTTCTCCATAATTTGTGAAGTCTCCGTCAGCACTTTATCGGCATTTCTGATTGTCTTTGCGAAACTGACTTTGGCAATTGAATCAGAAATAGCCTCAAAATTATTGATGATTTCCGTAATTTTTTGATTATTATTTTTGAGATTAAGCGAAATTGATTCAACGTTCGAAAAAATATTACTCAGACGCGACTGCTGCGCACTAACAATTGTGTCGAAGGTGGTGGTTGTGTGCTCGAGGGTGATGATAGCACGACTTATACTTTCGAAACTTTTGGCGAGATTGTCTCTTGTTTCTTTATTGAAAACATATTGAATAACCGCCAGTACTGAGTCAAGCGATGCCAACATACTTTCTGCCTTCGCTTTGATCGGCGCAACTTGTTTATTCACTTCCTGGGCGATGCTAAGTTGTGTTTCAGAGGTCAGTGTATCACCCGATTCAACATTTTTATCCGATGCGATTGGAATAATCTGAATCGTCCTTCCTCCGATTAAATCGCTTGATGCAATTCTGGCGACAGAATTTCTTGGGATGGAAATTTCGTTATCAAGAATCATCCTCACGACAATTCGTCTTGCTGTATCACCCGGATAGAAATATACATCTTCAACCATCCCAACCCTTAGTCCGTTCAGATATACCGGACTTGCTGCAAGCAATCCATCTATCTGTCCACAGATCGCATAGAGATGTCTCTGTTTGCTGAAAATATGCTTCCCCTTCAGAAAATTCAGACCCCAAATGGTCACAAATATTCCCAGGAATACCAAGGCACCTATCTTAATTTCGTTCGCGTACTTCAAAAGCCTCTGAATTTGAGGGCTAAATTAGTTCTTTTTGCTCAGAATGAGGAGAGCATCTCTAACAGCAATCCGTTTTAATCCATCATAAGCCACGACGAAAGCGTCTGGGAATCCATTGGTTCTCATGTGATTCTGTAGTGCTGCCGCCTTATCAAGATCCGTTTCTTTGCCCACCATAAATTTATAAACATTTTCACCAAATTGTTCAGATCTCACCCCACTGAGACTTTTTGTCCTCGGATCGTCGGACGGGTTCGCTAAAGTTGACATCGCGATTTGAACAGTAAAATAGACAGTCGGATTCGACTCAATAGGTACTTCC
Source organism: Bacteroidota bacterium (assembly GCA_023251595.1). Lineage (GTDB taxonomy): Bacteria > Bacteroidota > Bacteroidia > AKYH767-A > JABDAW01 > JAHEYM01. The sequence continues at coordinate 5,669 of JAHEYM010000014.1, read as the reverse complement.
TTCTTTACAACCGGCTCTTCTTTCTTCACAACAGGTTCTTCTTTCTTGACCACCGGCTCTTCTTTCTTCACAATAGGTTCTTCCTTTTTGACCACCGGCTCTTCTTTCTTCACAATAGGTTCTTCCTTTTTCACAACGGGTTCCTCCTTCTTCACAATAGGAGTCTCTTTCTTCACAATAGGAGTTACTTTCTTCACGATAGGAGTCTCTTTCTTCACAATAGGAGTCTCTTTCTTCACGATCGGAGTTTCCTTCTTAACAACCGGTACTTCTTTCTTGATAACAGGCTCTTCTTTCTTCACAACAGGCTCTTCTTTCTTCACTTCCGGCTCTTCTTTCTTCACGACCGGTTCTATTCTTTTATCACCCGGTTTCACGTGCTCGACTTCAAGTTTATAGTCCTGAAAACCTTTAAACATAGCCGCTGCAATCGCGGTTTGTCCTTCCTCAGTATTCATGTATTTTTCCTCTGCCTGATTCGTAAGGAATCCCGTTTCGACAAGAATACTGGGCATCGCGGTTCTCCAAAGAACTAAAAAACCCGCCTGTTTAACTCCCCTGTCGTATCTGCCGGCGTTTGAATTTATATAATGTTGAATCTTTCCGGCTAATGAAAGACTCTGATCCAAAAAGGCACTCTGATACATCGAGAAGATGATGTATGCTTCGGGTGAATTTGGATTAAAACCATTATAATTTTTAAGGTAATCATCTTCCAGTAAAATCGAGGCATTTTCGCGTTTTGCAACCGCGAGATTATCCTCTGTTTTGTGAAGTCCCATGGCGAAAGTTTCGATACCGTAGGCATCGCTGGGTGCTGAATTACAATGAATACAGATAAACAGATCCGCGTTCTCCCGATTCGCCATTTCTGCACGTTCCCGAAGGTCAACAAACTTATCAGTGGTACGTGTATAAATGACTTTGACATCTTTAAAATTGTCCTCAATCATCTTCCCGAATTTGAGGGAGATAGCGAGAGCTACGTTTTTTTCCTGTGAAAATGAACCCAAACAGCCGGAATCATTACCTCCATGACCGGGATCAATCACTACCTTTGTGATGGCGTAAATTTTGCGCGGTGTCGCAACTTTAAATGAGGTAGACAGAACAAAACAAAATGCTGTTAATAAGAAACACCCTATTCGATTCACCTTCTGTTTTTAATTTATTTAGCTTTGGCGGATTGAAAATTTGATGAGACGTTTAATTCTCTACCTGTTTCTGACATCTAAGGTGCTGGGAATTAATGATTTCCACAACGAGTTCGGTTCACCGGATATTGTTTTCCCTTACTCCAAAAATATATTAACTCCCGACTCTCTCAACCCCGACAGCAGTAAGATTTCAACTGAGATATCAACAAGTGCAGTGAAGTCGAAGGTGAGGTACTCGGCGACAGATTCCATCCGATTTAATGTGGCGGAGGAAAAAGTTTACCTCTATACCAATGCTAAAATCTATTACGAAGCCATTGAACTGCAGGCAGATTACATCGAAATCAACTGGCAAACACATTTGGTTTTTGCAAGGGGTAAATTGGACAGTGTCGGGCAACCGGTTTTAGACAGTGCCGGGATTCAGGTCGGACTTCCATTTTTTAAGGAAACGGATCAGACATTCAAGGCACACACGATCATGTATAATTTTGATACAAAAAAAGGGAAAATCACTTATGTCACCACACATGAAGGCGAAGGATATATTCATGGTGAAACGGTCAAGAAAATGGCAACCAACAATTTCTTTATCAGTCACGGAATATATACAACCTGCGATCTCGACACCCCACATTATTATATAGGCACTCGAAAACTAAAAGTCATTCAGAATAAAAAAATTGTTACGGGTCCGGCATATTTGGTGATTGAAGATGTAACTACTCCTTTCGTCATTCCTTTCGGATTATTTCCAAATAAAAAAGGACAAGCATCAGGCATACTGATTCCTGTATATGGTGAATCGACAAACCTCGGATTTTTTCTTAAGAACGGAGGATATTATTTTGGACTTAGCGATCATTTTGATCTCGCACTTCGAGGAGATATATATACATTTGGAAGTTGGGCATTGAACACCATTTCGAGCTATTCCGTTAAATATCATTACAACGGAAATTTGCATATTAATTACTCCAGGATTAAAATTGGAGACCCTGAAATTCCAAGTAAATATTCTTTAGCAAAAGATTTTTTCATTCGATGGACGCATACCCAGGATCCGAAAGCGAGACCCAATAGTTTATTTTCTGCCAGTGTGAATGCGGGTTCCAGTACATTCTACAGAAACAATCTTTCTGCCGGTTCCGATTTTCTCACAAACACTTTTCAATCTGCTATTTCATTTTCAAAATCCTGGCCCGGCAAGCCATATAGTTTTTCAACAAACATACGTCATTCCCAAAATACACTTACAAAACAAATAGATATAACAGCTCCCGATATAAACTTTTCTGTGGCAAGAATCTACCCGTTGCTCTCGAAAAATCGAATCGGAGATCAGAAATGGTATGAGAAAATTGGTTTGAATTATACAATGAATCTTCAAAATAATATTAGGACGTATGATACAATTTCGTTAGGTGCGATCAAGAGTTCTCAATTCAGTAACGGTATTCGCCATACACTACCAATATCGACTGCTTTCAAGGTTCTGAAGTACTTCACCCTAACCCCATCCTTCAACTATACAGATAGATGGTATACGCAATCCATCCAAAAACATTTTGATTCAACAGATGTATTAATCACCGATACAATCCCCGGTTTCAAACGTGTTTCGGAATTCGGAACTGCAGCAGCTCTTTCAACGCGTATATATGGAATGTATAGTTTCCATAAGGGAAAAGTAGTAGCGATCCGGCATGTAATGACACCGAATCTTACCCTTAGTACACATCCGGATTTCGGCAGACCCATGTGGAAAACATATTCTTATGCAAAGTATAATTTAAAAAATGATTCGCTTCAATATTCTTATTTCGGAAACAGTTTATTCGGTGGACCGGCGGCGGGTAAATCGGGATTAATTACATTTGGTCTGGACAACAATCTGGAGATGAAAGTGAAGACCTCAACCGACACTTCAGAAGGATTTAAAAAAATAAAACTACTCGAAAGTTTAAGCTTCGGATCATCCTATAATCTGGCGGCAGATTCATTAAAATTATCAACGATAGGCATTGGTGGAAGAACGACCTTATTTGAAAAAGTCGGGATTTCTTTTAATGGAGTTGTAGATCCTTACGCAATTGATTCATCCGGAAAAAAATATAATAAATTCGAGTGGGATAAAAATCACAAGGTCGGGCGTCTCACGAGTACAGGTGTGTCAGTGAGTTTCAACTTTAATCAGGATGCTTCTAAGAACAAAAGCAGCCACGCCACAGAAGAAGAAAATAAATTAATTAAAGAACATCCTGAAAATTATATAGATTTTAATATTCCCTGGACACTCGCTGCGAATTATAATCTTCAATATTCCAAAGGTGGGCTCGTTTCCACCACCACTCAATCATTCAGTTTCAACGGTGATCTTCGTCTGACACCCAAATGGAAAATAGGATTTATGTCGGGATATGACTTTGTGCATCATCAGGTAACCTATTCTTCCATAAATATATATCGTGATTTACATTGTTGGGAAATGCACCTGAACTGGATTCCTTTTGGCCAACATCAGAGTTACAGTTTCCAGATTAACGTGAAAGCTCCGGTATTGCAGGATCTTAAGTTGATCCGCAAACGTGATTGGTACGATAACCAACTTTAGTTCAATCTTGTGCTTCGGGAGGAGGGTTCGGGATGAGGGTGGAGAGAAAGTTACTTCTGATGCAGCATTTTCTTCGAATCAATCAATTTATTATTAACGATCAAAGAATAGGTATAAACACCGGAAGCGAGATTTGTAGCATCAATATCCAATTCTCCCATTCCCTTTTCTGTTATATTGAATTCCTTGTTCTTCTGCCCATATTCATCATAAAAAACAACCTGTGCCAGTGACGCACTATTTGGAATGTAATATCTTATTTTTGTACCGCTTCCAAATGGATTGGGAGTGTTCTGATATAAAATAGCAGATGAAGTGGACAAATCTAATTTGTGCGAAGTTATTTCTTCAGAATTATTGCCTTGGCTGTTTCCTCCACTACCATTATTAGGATTTTGATGACGCAGTTGAGATTCGCAACAATTGTTAACTATTGTCCATAATGAAGTTAAATTATTTTGAAGGTTAATTACCTGATTTGTCAGTGAATCAATCAACGGTATTTTCGCCTGTATTGTATCAATTATATTCTGCTGGGTTTTTACTGATTGAATTAGGATAGGAATGAAGGCATTATAATTCAGCGCTAAAAAATTCAGTGATGGAGCAGTTTGGTTTCCCAATGAATCGTAGCGTGCAGGATGGTTTACCCCGATCACCGCATCATGAACAACCGGAATGACCTCTTGAGCGATGAGGCCATATTGTAAATTGTATGGTAAGCTCATATAAGGATAATTGGTTGTATCAAAATTATATATGTGCGGCTTCAATGCCTTTATTATGCCTAATGCATTTGGAATAGTATCAACATTAATTTTGAAAATAGAATCTGATACTCCATAACCAACGGCTGAGTAGACAGCCCCATCGAAATAACCCGCCCAATTGGTGTTAGGTGGAGGGTTACCATTAATGACGACATTATTAATTGCGGGTGCGTAACTGTAAACGCCCACATTAAAGGCACCTCCGAATTGTGGTGCGATGGCATAGCCTTGAACACCGTAATTAGCTTTTATTCCATTTTGAGCAATTCCGGTGAGCCCAATATTTCCGTCTCCGTTAATCGCTTTAAACCATCCCGAGAAATTACTGGAGTTTGAGCCGGCAGTGTATGAAAATATTCCTGTTGCTTGTGTGATTCCAAACCATCCGACAGTACCAATATCGTCATTGATAACTTTTATTCCTTTTGGATTTAATACAGATTTAATCCCAACATTCCGTAATAAATCTAATTTACCATCGAGGGGCAAGCTGCATTTATATCCGATTCCAACACTGTTTCTTAGAGCATCCGTTGATGTCCCACTGGCGCCATCCCAAAAATAAACATTATTATCATTTTGTTGAACGCCAATATCGTTACCCGTCCCCACGGGTAGTGCAGTCCCCGGACAAATATCAAAACCCTTTCCTCCACTTTCTTTTACCAATATAACATTTCCCAATTTATCAACACTCAGAACTGCACAACCATCAGGACCAACATTGGGATCACAGCTAGGATTAGGGGTTGGAATACAGTATGCTGTAAGTGCACGAAACTGTAAACCACTCGCACCAATTTGGGGAGTATTTGGTGGCATTGGAGGAGCATCAAATCCGAAATCTCCAGAGTTTATTTCAAGCAGATTTCGCGGACCCTGCGAGCTGAGAGTGGTATTATTATCACCCGAAAGCCCAATACCAACGTTAACGTCTGACCCTAAAATCATTTGGTTATCGTCAGGAACAAAAGCATTTGCACCAACAGCGGTAACGTTACTGAGGCTTGAAGCAGCAGGGATGCCGGTATTGTATCCGAGAAATGTATTATATCGTCCATAGTCACTGTTCATTCCCGAGCTCACACCATAACAGGAATTATAGCTTCCACCGATATTGTCCAATCC
>JAHEYM010000247.1 GCA_023251595.1 Bacteroidota bacterium | reverse complement strand
TTCAGAATCAGTAACCCGTTAACAGGTTACTGTTCCTGGTACTGAAACTGTCCCGCGGAGAGAGAGGGATTCGAACCCCCGGACCTTTAACAGTCAACGGTTTTCAAGACCGCCGCATTAGACCGCTCTGCCATCTCTCCGAGGCAAAGATAGACTTTTTTGATTTCATGGAAGTCGAGGGAAGAAAAATTCTGGAGAAGGCTTACCTTTGGCTTTCCTTCAAACAGTTTCAGAATGAACGAAAACCGAACAACGGCCTCACTCTTTCCCTCTTTCATTCCTTCACTCTTTCACTTTTTCATTCTTTCATTCTTTCACTCTTTCACCCTTTCCTTCTCTCAAACCACAACTATCACCACTTTTCGTGAAAGCGGACTCGATTGTTCGTGGGATCAATCCGGTAGTGACAGAATCGCTTATTCATGCAAGGGCGATGACAAATACTACGACATCCACCTCGCACTACCTGACGGCTCGCACGACACGTGCATAACCTGCAATCATCCGTTCCTGCCCAACCGGCATATATGCTGTCCCGCCTGGCACCCGTCGGGTAAATGGTTGTTATTTCTTGCAGAAAAAAAAGTACACCCCCGTGGGTCGATTGACGCACTTCCCGGTTTTGGTGCATTTTCCGATATCTGGGTAATGACCGTTGACGGGAAAAAGTGTTTCAAGATACTCGATATTGTTAATGATTACGATCATGGTGTGATCGCAGCCCGTTTTTCACCCGATGGAAAACATATAGTTTGGACAGATAGAGTGAAGCGTCCCAATATATTTTATCCAACAAGAAATTTTGGCTATTGGAATATTAAAATGGCAGATTTTTATTTCGGTGAAGATTCGGTTCCTTATATATCAAATATTCATGCCGTAATTAAAGATGATAAATCATTTTATGAAGAATATGGGTTTTCACCTGATGGAAAACAAATAATATTTTGCAGTAGTTTTAATCAAAAATCAGCGTGGAATCAACAAATATTTGTGGTCGATACTTCGGGAAATAATGTTAAGCAACTAACCTCAGGAACAGATTATAATGAACATGGCGCTTTCACGCCCGATGGAAAAAAGATATTATGGATGAGTAATAAAGATAATAAAAATAAAGGAACGGATTGGTGGATGATGAATACCGAGAGCACGAATAAAAAAAGAATTACTTTTTTAAATGATCAGGAAAATAAACAATATGCAGGTAAAGCCGTGTGGACCGGTCTTGGTTCTTTTTCACCAAAAGGAAATAAATTCGCGGGCGGAGTTCAGAAAAGTCTTATTACGCAGGAAGGCAAAATAGTGATTGTTGAAATTGTTTGGTGACCGGATCAGAAACAAAAACCTGTTAACAGATTACTGATCCTGTTACCGAAACAGTTCCGCGGAGAGGGAGGGATTCGAACTAATTTATAAGTGATTGATAATCAGATGTTAATTTTGATACGTTTTCTATTTGTGAAACTATTGTAGAACAATTTAGGCAACATTTTGGAAAGATTTGAAAGTAAATGACGGTTTGCAAATATAAACACGAAGCAGCTCTCAAACTCTTTTTAGAACGCATTTTCCAAAAACCACTTTTTTAATTCAATTATCTCAGGATCTTTTTGAATATCCCGTACAGATTTGAATTCATCAGGATAATAAACGCCCGTGTAGTCCGTCTTCTCAAACGGGAATTTACGCTCATATTCTCGAAAATAGTTGTCAGTATTAAGAACCGCAGCGATCGGTTGTTTCCAATAGATCCCTTGTCGGGCATAATAAATACCAAAATATTTAATTGGACTCCTTTGATTTCTTTGGGGTTTAAGATTTAATTCTCCAATCCTGACCCTGTATTCATCATATTCGCTAAGTGGTTTTCGTCGTTTAGGATTAATTTGTCCAACCAAGGACATGAGAAAATACACAAGTAATTGATGTATGTGACTTTTAAATTTAGCTTGCGTTATTTCTTTGTAAATTTTTATTTCGATTAAAGTGTCATCTATAATGAGATCAGCAAATGAATCTCTTAGCCAATAAATTTCCCGTCCGGAGAGTACCGGATTTAAATAACATTTTTGATAGCATCTGAAATCATTGGGGTTTATTAAATTATGTAGATTTTTGAGATCGGCAATACTTTCTGGACTTGGTTCTGTGTAAAATAAAGGGATTCGCAGATTTGAATATTTAACCGGAATCTTTTTGTAAATCCATTCCTCCGCCTCAATTTTAGATAATAACAAACAAAAATATAATAATTCATCGGTAATTTCTCCCTCTATGATGTACCTCTCATACACAGGGATCAGCTTTTGATAATTGTCATTTAAATATTTGTAGAATTTTACCACTTTTTTTTCTTCATCATCTTTTGGTGTATATTCTTCACTTATTAATGAGGAATTTTGCTCTAACCAAGATGTTGACATCCATTTCCTCTTATGAATTTTTTTTCCTCTATTTAAGTATTCAACATGAAAATTCATAAGATAATGAAATGCGGTTGCTACTTCATGCTCTCTTTCTTTATTGGGAGGAGGTGCTAATAATTTACCGCTTGGAGTCCGCATTGCCCAACTTATTGTGGATTTATTAATCCTCTCTTTAAACTCCGGTGTTTTTATAAAACCTGTAACGTTCATCTAATTTGAAGATTTAGAATTTCAAAAATAATGATTTTCATGATGCAACCGACATTCCAGAGAAAGATTCTATTGTCCATACTCGGTTTGTTTTTGAAAAAGTCTAAGTCGAATATTTTAAGGATGAGGATTTCAGTCATACCCCTATTAAAATTCTTATTTTCAGAGACGTGAATACTAATTCATATAAAAGGGGGCCTCAAAGCCCCCTCATTCTTACTATACTTTCGGTTTTGGTTGGATTGAAGCCCCACGACCGGGTTTCGGTTTCGGAGGACTCACATCCCTTTTGATGCCTGACTTCATGCCTTCTTTCTTGCTAGGCCAGTTCGGTTGTTTTGGCTTATTTGCCATTTCGCAAAGGATTATATTTGACCTACTCTATTAGCTTTTCGGTTTCCGCTCCCTGCGTTTATATGGTCTTCGGGGTGAACCAATAATAATTCATATTTTAACTTTTATTTTCCTTCTTCTTTCCGTTTTTGATTCCAGTTCTAGTTGTAAGATATCGAAGTGCCTTGAAATTTGTTTACGAATAGCCGGAGAATCCATTCCTTCTTTTCTTTTTCCTTCGGAATTTTTATAATATTTCTTGGTGGCATTATAAGCATACGAAAGAAAATTTCTTTTACCAAGATGTGAATAGCGATTATATAATTGTTGCTTGAAAACTATTGGAGATTTACTGTTCTTACTGGCAGACATAGAAACGGTTTTGACGATTCTTGCTTTCATTTTCCGAAAATATCGTGATAAACTACTTGGACGAATGTAAGCGTGCTGTCCGTTAAATTCAAATCCAAGATACTGGAGGTTTTTAAACTGTTTGGCTGTATAGAATGATTTATCATCATCCCTTCTTTTTTTCAGATCGAATCCTCGGAGCTTGCCATTCTTATCATGCATAAATTCTATTAAGTCAGTCTTCTTACTTTGAATAATGAGTTTATATTTTAAAATTAGTTCAACAACTTCCTTATTCACCTCAGACGCTTTATCGGAAGGTACAACAATTAAAATGTCATCACAGTAACGACGATAAACAAATCCTTTTTGCTGACCGTATTCATACATGTATTTATCAAAATCAATTAAATAAATATTGGAGAGTAATGCGCTCAACGCAGAGCCTTGGGGAATCCCATAAAATCGCTTATAACCATCACTTAATTTTTCATGTTCTTCATTAACCACAAATAATTTATCTTTCCGCAGCCGGTTAAATTTTTCAACAAAAGTTTTGCCGGGTATCAAATCAGTTAGTGTAGCTGGCAATTCCTTTTTAGGAATTTTTTTTAGATTGATTCTAAAATGTTTGAGAATGCTGTTTTTTTTAACATAACTATATTTTGACAGTGACCGGAATATGCTATATTGATCTTCAGGAAGTTCTTTCACACCCAATACTTTACACCAGCAACTTTTTAATGTCTGATGATCAATACTGTCAAAGTAGCCTTTAATATCCATTGCTATCGCGGTGCAAGCTCCCGTATTACGAATCACTTCAAACGCCTCGTGTGCAAACTGCACATTACACTTTCCATCGAGGTCGTTCCTGTAAGCGAGTACACAACTTTCAAATTCATTTAATTTGATATATTCCTGATATTTTTCGCTAAGGGCAAATGAGTAAAAGGCGTAGAGATAAGTATCGAAATGAGAGGCGAAGGAAATCGGTCTAACTTTGGTTTCCAGATCATACTTTTCTTCCGCTTCCTGATAACGGTAACGTGGCGTTTTTATCTGAACTTTAATGAGAGGAAGGAATGGGTGATTAATAACCGCATTGCGATTAGATACAATATCTTTTATTTCATTTTTTCGCAGCGGGAATTCAAATCTATGATCGAAATGGAGATATTTCTTTACTTTATATCCCTTTTCAACTTTCTGCACAAAGCGTGTCCACGTATCTTCATTGTATAGCATCCGACATTTCTTTAAAGGGAGCATGAGCCGTGAATATTCCGGAATCCGGAACCATGTATTTTGACATGCTCCCCAATTCACCGAGGACTTTCACCTCAACGGGCCCTCTCTCCACACTTGGTCGAATATCACTATCCGGCACTACCTCCAAACTTCAACTTTAGATCAAAGACTCATCGGTATCTAAACCCTTAAAAGGATCTACGGGGAAATTGAACAATAATAAGATGATTTCGGAAACAATTCTAACCAACTTCATTCTGCTCCTCCGAGTTATGGCGGTAGTAGAACTTGCTGTCAGAAACTCTGACATCCTGTCGGCTTTGGCACTATTCTTGCGAATAGGCGCAATGCTTGTTTACTTAAACCTTCTACCCTCAATCCATTGACTGAGGCAGTTGATTTAAGCAATCTGAATGCCAATAATATTAAACTGCCATTTTGTCAAATAACCTTTTCGGGAAGTAATATCGCCGCATTCTGAATATCTGAAGTATATCTGCGAAGCTGGACATAATGTCCAGCAATATGTCCAGCTAGCTGGTTTTCGATCAGCGAAAGTAGTGAAAGGTGGACATAATTTCCACCTTAATGTCCAGCCAGCTATATGAAGATTAGCAATCTTGGCATAATCGAATAAAGAAAAGGGGGCTTACCAAGTTTGATAATTATTGTTCACAGGGCTAAATGTGTACTTGATTGAGATACTTTGACCAGTTGTATCAACCAACTGCATGGTTTTAAACTTACCTAAGTGCCGTTGCGCCTTTTTATCATTAAAGCCGAAGTGCTCTGCATACTCAGATTTGGAAACTCCATTTCGATCCCGAATATAAACGAGACCGTTTCTCTCTTCCTCGTTTAATTGATCAAATGCCGATTTACCGATAAGAGATTCGAGGAAATTTTGTGTTCGTGGGAAATTAATGTCGATATAAGGATCGTTCCAAGTAATACTTGGCAATGGAAGTTGATATTTTTCCGGTAGCGATTTCATTTCCATCATTCCGATTCCGCGTTCTTCAACATATTTCATCGCGTTGAAAACAGCCATCAATTTTGGATTACGACTCAATGAGGGTGCTTTGAATGCTTGAAAATCAGCAAACTTGATCGGACTCACTGGAAGACCCGGACTCCGAACAACAATTTTATCCTCGTCAATAATGAGATAACATTTAGCCCCGGCAATATCATAGTCACGATGAATTAAAGCATTAATAATCGCCTCTCGTAAAACTATGATCGGGTAGGAGTATTCAGAGGTTCGGGCAAAATTTTCGCGGGATATTTTGGAAGATAAAACTCTTTTGAGCCATTCCTCCACTTTATCCGGTATGAGAACGATTGCATCTGTGAAATCATGAATTTCCGGTTCCCCGTTGCCAAATCTAGCCTCAACTTTAAGAACAGCTTGCGGGAATCGTAGTCGTGGATTTTTTCCGAACAAAAGAATTCCTAAGCCAGTTGTTCTGTATTTTGTTTCCGGTTTTGATAGTAGAATAGGTTCACCAATCATCAACTTCTGAGTACCCGTTCTTGAAAATTCCTGCCTGTATGTTCTTTTATCCTTATCTTGAAACTCCACATCGATATGAAAACTCAACATGTTATACCATTACCTAATAAGTATTAGTCCAAATTGAGCAGGAAAAAATATAGTCATACATACAGGTGGTTTTGACCTGCTCATTTGTAAGTATGGTTACTTCATTTTTTATAAATTCACT
>JAHEYM010000246.1 GCA_023251595.1 Bacteroidota bacterium | reverse complement strand
GATTCTCAGTTGATCGTATACAATCGGTTTTGTCCTTTTTAAAAGTGGTTTTGTAAGAGGGAGTTCTTTACCTTTATCCGCGTTAAAATATTTTTTTTCATAATCGGTTTGCCAGTCTTTCACCAAAGATTTCAACGAAGAACCTAGCACGAAAAGGAACCCGCTTTCAACACTGCGATTTATGCGCGACATAAATAATAAATTGGAAATTGCCGATTCACCATATATATCTACAAGATATCTCCACAGTGCATGTCCGACGACGACTGCATCTTCACCCTGAATACGATTAAATTTTGAATATCTGCCGGTGAGAATTCCATCCCGGATTTTATTATCTATATCGACGTTCCATTCATCCGACATATAGGAAAACAGACCTTTTGAAAACCAATCGGGAATATTAAGAAGCGCCGCATTTTGTAGAACATCTTTAATATCTCCTCCATACATTATTTCATTAAAAAGAAGCTGAGAAATTCCTCCGCGTATTTGTTGTCTGAAATGAACACGGTTTCCATCAAAGTACAATAATACTTTATCGCCAACGATCTTGGTAACACCTCCAATATTATTCGCTTCATCCGTTTCAAGTCCGATATTGCTCTGTTTCATTTCCGACAGAGAATTATATATAATAAATTTGAAACGATTGTCGGATGTATAATCGAAGATCTTTTCTATTCTTGCAAGTTCTGCATCTGCAATCTTCCCGGTATACCAAGCTAGTTCCTGAGTTCCTTTGTGGAAATATGCGTCAAAATTTTTGAAGCGATAAAACTGCCACTCAATGTTGTCGTATTGAACCCGATTTTTGCCAAATGACATTTGGGTGCCCTGATAGAACTGAGCTGAGCAGAGAACAGGTATCAGGAACAGAAACAGTAACCCTACCCAGCTTCTCCCAAAATGGGGAGGAGTAAAAAGGGTTGATTTTAGTGTCGACGATTTTGAAGTCATCTCGATCTGAGAATTCATTGATGATAAAGATAAGCTTTTCAGGGCTAAGGTGCAAATTTAACACGAAAGAAGGTGAATAACGAGAGTTTATCCTCTTAATTTTGCAGTCTGGCAAAATAATTTCTTCACTCCAAATCTTCATGATCAAAATCCATAGTTTTGAGTTCAATCCGTTTTCGGAAAATACGTATGTGTTAAGTGACGAAACCCGCGAGTGTATTGTGATTGATCCCGGTTGTTACAGCGCGGAAGAATCCGCCGAACTACGCGACTACATTGAAAAAAACGAACTGATACCAGTGGCGCTGATCAACACGCATTGCCATATCGACCACATGTTGGGGAACAAGTTTGTTGCAGAAACTTATAAAATCGATCTGCAATGTAATGAATTGGAGCTCGAGAATCTTCATTTTTCACCGGTTTATGGTCCGAATTGGGGCATTTACCCTCAAATTTCACCAGAACCAACCGCTTTTTTAAAGGAAGGAGATGTGATTCGGTTCGGAAAATCAGAATTACAGGTGTATTTCACCCCGGGACATTCACCCGGAAGCGTCTCCCTTTACCATAAAGAACAGAATTTTGTGATTGCAGGCGATGTTTTGTTTCGTGCCAGTATTGGTCGGACAGATTTACCGGGTGGCGATCATGCTGCCTTACTCTCCTCGATCCGTTCGAAAATGTTCAAGTTCGATGACAAATGTACGGTTTATTCGGGGCATGGTCCGACGACGACGATTGGGTTTGAGAAGAAGTATAATCCGTTTTTGATTGCCCCCTAAATCCCCCAAATGGGGGACTTGTAGAGGCGTTGCATGCAACGACTTGAAGGGTTGATAAGTTGATAGGTTGATAGGTTGATAGGTTGATAGGTTGATGGGTTGAAGGGTTGAAAGGTTGAAGTGTTGAAGGGTTGAAGAGTTGAAAGGTTTCCGACACTAATTTCACGAATTAACACGAATTTAATTTGTTATAACTCATAATTTAATCCGTGATGATAATGTTGTGATTATCGGGTTTTAAATAATAATATTTGTGGGTGGTTTTGTTTTCGACAATTGTCTCATTTATAAATAAAAATTTTATTGAAATAAACTTAAGGTCAGTTTTAATTTTTGCATTTATTTTGTTGCCTTCATTTGATATTCGGCTGGTAAAACCATTTACTGCCTCTGTCCAAAAGAAACCAATTAAATTCAAGCTAGTGTCCGAAAGGGTGAGAGAGTCGACTCTTAGCAATTGATATCTTTTTATTGGGAGATTCGTTACGCTTTTTCGGTTGATGAGAAGAGAACAATTTATGGAATCAAATTTATTTGTGCGAGATAGGATCCACAGGCTATCATAAATTCCGATCTGGGCAGAACCTTCCATTGTTAAAAAAGTGAACACAAACAGAATTATCAATTTCAATGTAAAAAAATTTTGTGGATGGCGGATTTCTGGGTAGATAACTTGATATTTTCTTTGCGGCTTTCCGTCTTTGCGGGCGGTTATTTTTTTATATGTATCGTTCCTAACGGAACTCGAGATTTGACGTCCTCCTTTTCCTCGGAATAATTTCCGGGACTCCATTATGGTTTTTCCCTCCGAAAAAATTCATTAAGAATAATTTGTAAAATTGAATCTTCAAAATAAATTTTATTTTTTTCCTAACACCTAACACCTAACACCTAACACCTAACACCTAACACCTAACACCTAACACCTAACACCTAACACCTAACACCTAACACCTAACACCCAACACCTAACACCTAAAGTATGTCTTTCTTCCACCTGATCATCACAATTCTATACAGGATAAAACAAATTAAGGGTGCGGCGAGGACATCGATTGTGTAGTGAACATGTTGAAGAAGAACACAGGAACCGACAATAGTTACGCATATCAATACAACCACTTTTCCCCAATTGTTTTTCATCCCGAAAAATAAAGCGCAGAGCGTGCCTGTGTGACCGGAGAAAAATAAATCTTTGGTGACAAATTTTCCTCCGTAAGCAATTGCGGTGCCGATCGGATCTTCGAGCGGAAGCATGGTGGACGGCGGGTTTAACGGAACTATATATATAGTAACAATCCGCATGGTCAACATTAATAAATATATTTCGAATGCAAGCAGAAAATGTTTCGGATGTGGAATCAGAAAAACGAGTGCGAAGATAATTCCGGAATATAAAAAAGCGAAAGTGGCTGTCGAAACATCCATCGGAGTAAAAGCATTCAACACAATATCATTCAGCACATATCCATGACGCGCTTCAACCCATTCAAAAAAACGAGGAAATGTATTAAATAAAATGATTGCAAGAGTGATACTTGCAATAGCGTGTATCCTGAATTTTTTGTCTTTAATTGCTGCTTTCCAACGTTCTTTCATACACTAATTAAATTAAAAATAAAATCCTCCCGCAAAGACGCAAAGGCGCAAAGGAATCTCCATCTTCATACGTGTGCCCCGTCATGAATGACAGGGATATTAATTTCCCATTTCTGTTTTAATTCGGTTCATTACTTCTTCGCTATTCCATTTATTTTCGATATCCGGTATCTGCATCACTTTATCCATAATAATTCTTTGATTCTCGCCTCTGCGCAATGCTTCGGAATATGGAATATTGCTGAATGTCACCATCGAATATTGAGAGAGCCATTGATCCGGATATTTTTTATTTATTTCAGCTTCAATCTTTTTTCTCAACAGAAATTTCTTGTCACCCACTAGATCTCGCATTTCAATAAAATTATCGAGCGCAAGTTGCGCTATTGCATCAGAATTAGGTTTTCTTGACAATTCAAATTTCCGGAAAACTTCACCCAAATCTTTATCATTTTGATTCATCAATTCCTCCAAAACCGTACAATCCTCGAAGCCACAATTCATGCCTTGTCCGAAGAAAGGAACGATGGCGTGAGCAGCATCACCGATTAATAAAACTTTATCTTTATATGCCCACGGAAAACAACGCACTGTCATTAAAGAACCTGTCGGATTGTTAAAAAAATCTTCAACTAAAGTCGGCATTAATGGAACCACATCCGGAAAAGTTTCATTAAAAAATTGCAAAAGATTTTCAGGGGTATTTATTTTTGAAAATGATTTTTCACCCTCGAAAGGAAAAAATAAAGTACAGGTAAAACTCTTGTCGAGATTGGGAAGAGCGATCAACATAAATCCACCGCGAGGCCATATATGAAGTGCATTCTGATGCATGGCAAAATTCCCATCCGCAGTTGTTGGAATAGATAATTCTTTATAACCATGCTCCAGATAAGTTTGAGAATAATCGTATCTGTCTGTCATTTGCATTGAGAGACGGAGTGCAGAAAAAGCACCATCAGAACCGAATATTAAATCAGTTTCTACTTCTGAAAAAAGACCCGTTTTCTGATTTTCAAAACCGAGTAAACCTTTTTCAAGATCGGCACGAACACATCCTTCATCAAAATGAAAAGAAATATTTTCGGAGGCATCTGCCAATTCCATTAAACGAATATTTAATCCCAAACGTGAAACAGAATATATTGCCTGACCTTCTTTTCCATAGGGTTGAAAATCGATTTCACCATTCACATGATGGATAACCCTTCCCGACATTGGAATTGAAATTTTCCTAATCTCTTCTTCGAGACCAATACCTCGCAAACCGTTCCAACCTCTTTCGGAAAGTGCAAGATTTATTGAACGACCGCCTGCCAAATTTCCGGTTCGTAGATCACCTCTTCGCTCGTAAACATCGATCTTATAACCACGTCTCGCAAGGTAAACCGACAATAGGCTACCGACCAGACCGGCCCCGACGACTGCAACTTTTTTCTCCATAAATGTTGAATCTGAATTTGGGAGCGAAAGGTACTAGTAAAATTGCTAACTTTGCTCTTCAAAATCAAGGAATGATGGTCGAATTTACGGCAAGACAGGTCGCCGCACTGGTTGGTGGTAAGATTGAAGGTAATCCTGAAGCGACTGTCCGTACTATCTCCGGAATTGAGCATGGGACTGAGTTTTCGCTTAGTTTCCTCGCAAATCCACGATACTTCCCATACCTTTATACAACCCTCGCGTCCGTCGTTCTTGTGCCCGACGAATTTGTGCCCGAAACCCCGGTAAAGTGTACGTTGATCAGGGTTCCTGATCCTCACAAAAGTTTTGTTGAGCTTCTCGGTCATTATAATAGTGTGTATAAACATAAGACGGGCATCGAAACTTATTCTCACGTGTCTGCCACCGCCAAACTCGGTACTGACGTGTACGTCGGAGCGTTTTCTTATATTGGTGAAAATGTAGTTTTGGGGAGCAATGTCAAGATATACCCGAATGTTTATCTCGGCGATCACGCAGTAGTGCTCGACGATTCGGTCTTGTTTCCGGGTGTGAAAATTTATCCTGCTTGTAAGATCGGAGCACGATGCACTATACATTCAGGTACGGTAATAGGAGCCGACGGTTTCGGATACGCACCTGACACCGAAAGTGGTTTGCATAAAAAAGTTCCGCAGGTTGGAAATGTTGTGATTGAAGATGATGTGGATATCGGCGCCGGGACAACGATTGACCGCGCTACGGTTGGTTCAACGATCATCAGAAAAGGTGTTAAATTGGATAACCTTGTGCATATTGCACATAATGTAGATATCGGAGAAAATTCAGTGATTTGTGCGCAGTGCGGAATTGCGGGAAGTACGAAAATCGGGCAGGATGTAATGATGGGTGGTCAATGTGGTATCACCGGACATATCACGATTGCCAATCATGTTAGAATTGCAGCAAAATCAGGAATCGGCGCAAGTATTCTGAACGAAGGCGAAACGGTTCAGGGCGCGCCGGCATTCAATATCGGCGAGTTTAAAAGATCGTACGTGCTCTTTAAAAAACTACCCGAGTTGGAAAAACGGATTTCCGAATTAGAACAAATGATCGCTGATCTTAAACAAACAACTTAGACCCTTAATGAATCCAAAACAGAATACAATCAACGCTCCGGTAACAATCTCGGGCGTCGGACTGCATACAGGCTCGGAAGTGAATCTCACATTTAAGCCGGCACCCGAAAATTTCGGTTTTCAGTTTCAGCGTGTCGATCTTCCCGATGAACCAATTATTCCTGCCGATGTCGACTTGGTGGTTGATGTCTCACGCGGTACCACACTAGGAAAAAATGGAGTTCGCATCAGCACAATAGAACATTGTCTGGCGGCATTAACAGGTCTCGAAATAGATAATGTTTTGATTGAACTTGATGGTCCAGAAGTTCCGATTTTAGACGGAAGTTCAAAAGTATTTATGGATGCTTTGCTCGACGTAGGAAGAAAAGAACAGACAGCGACCAAAGAATATTTTGAATTAAAAAATAATATAA
>JAHEYM010000245.1 GCA_023251595.1 Bacteroidota bacterium | reverse complement strand
AGCGGAAGTTGTTCCGAATATAGAAAAATTAGATGCGCATGAACCCGGACTCATGGTGTCGCTCATGAATAAAGCCGGCGAACTGGGTCTGCTTGGAATGTCAGTGCCGGAACAATATTGTGGTTTCGGAAAAGATTTTATCACCAATATGCTTCTCACCGAAAAAATCGGTGCAGGTCATTCATTCGCGGTTGCACTCTCAGCACATACAGGAATTGGTACATTACCAATCTTATATTTCGGAACAGATTCACAAAAAACTAAATATCTTCCGAAACTTTCGAACGGCGAATGGAAAGCATCCTATTGTTTGACAGAACCGGGCTCCGGCTCTGACGCACTTGCTGCAAAGACCCGTGCTGATCTTTCACCCGACAAAAAATATTATATATTAAACGGACAGAAAATGTGGATCACGAACGCCGGATTCGCAGATCTGTTTATTGTATTTGCGCAAATCGAAGGAAATAAATTTACAGGATTTATTGTTGAACGCACTTATCCCGGAATTTCACTCGGCGAAGAAGAACACAAAATGGGAATTAAAGGTTCTTCAACACGACAAGTATTTTTTACCGATTGCAAAGTTCCCGTCGAAAATGTTTTGGGTGAAATTGGAAAAGGACATTTAATTGCATTTAATATATTAAATATCGGTCGCGCGAAACTTGCCAGCGCTGCGCTCGGCGGTTGCAAAAAATGCAGTACCGGTTCTGTCATGTACGCGAATACACGAGAACAATTCAAAAAACATATTGGTGAATTTGGAGCAATTAAATATAAATTGGCTGAACAAGCTATACGTATATATACACTTGAATCTGCGATGTATCGTGTCAGTGAATTAATTGATCTGAAGGAAAAAGAAAATCTCGCCGCCGGAATTGATGCCGGAAAAGCGCTGCTTGGTGCCGCAGAAGAATATGCAATTGAATGTGCTATCCTGAAAGTTTTCGGTTCGGAAGTGTTGGATTATGTGGTGGATGAAGGAGTTCAAATCTTCGGCGGTTATGGCTATTCAGCCGATTACCCTATGGAAAGAGCATATCGTGATGCCCGTATCAACCGGATCTTTGAAGGTACCAATGAAATAAACCGTCTCCTCACTGTCGACATGATTCTGAAACGTGCTATGAAAGGTCATATCGATCTGATGGGTCCGGCGCAGAAGGTGCAGGCAGAACTTCTTTCGGTTCCTGACTTCACTAGTGAAGAAGAAACCCCTTTTTCACCCTACAGAAAAGCCATAAAGAATTTCAAAAAAGCCATTCTGATGTCGGCCGGTTATGCTGTTCAAAAATATATGATGACCTTGGTCGATGAACAGGAAATTATTATGAATCTTGCAGACATGATGATCGATACCTACGCAGCCGAATCTGTTCTTCTCAGAACCGAAAAACTTGTCGGAATAAAAGGTGAATCAGCTTGTTCCGGTCAGATGGATATGATGAAAGTTTTCATCAACGATGCAGGTGACCGCATTCAGAAAGCCGCTAAAGAAGCCATCCATTCAATGAGCGAGGGTGATGAACAACGAATGTTGCTCATGGGACTCAAACGATTCGTCAAAACCCCGGATGTTAACACAAAAGAAGCCCGCCGTAGAATTGCTGCCCATCTTTCTGAGGCAAATAAGTATTGTTATTAACGATTGATTTATATAATTTTGATCTTCCAATTCCAACAAAAAAATAAAAACACAGACATGAAAAAAATATTACTTCTTTCCCTCGCCACTCTCATCCTTACTGTAAATCAGTCATCTGCGCAGAAAGGAGTAACCACTATTCTTCAAGGGAGTGCCACCGATGCTGAAGCATTGATGAGATCCTATCTCAACCCAATGGGAAATGCTTTCGGAGCAGCATTGAACGGAGGATGGTTTAACACTGCAAAATCGCACGGTTTGGCTCGTTTCGATCTCACTTTTACTGCGAACTTTGCCTTTATTCCTTCGAGCGAGAATAACTTTATTGTGCCAAATGGCAATGTTATTAAAGCTTCGGGGACATCAGCAACTTCTCCAAGTATTTCAGGCAATTCTACGACGGTAGGCCCTACAATGAACGTTGTGGTTCAGAGTCCCCTCACCGGGAACGACACTACAGTAACTACTTTTCAAATGCCAAAGGGTCTGTATTTCAAGTCGGTTATGATGCCCATTCTGCAACTCAATGTCGGACTGATCAAACAGACTGAGCTTGCTGTTCGTTACATGCCCGAAGGAAATGTACCTGGGGTAATAGATAGCAAAACCCATCTTTGGGGCATCGGATTTAAACATGGTCTGACTCAATATATTCCGTTCGGCGGTCTGGCTCCAATTGACATCGCTCTTCAATTTGGTTATACATCGATGGGTTCTGCACTCGATATTAGTGTGAAACCTGATGCGACTGCAATTCCAACTTCAACAACAGATTATTCAGGTCAACAATTAAAATATAATGTTACCGCTTGGACAGCCAATCTTCTGGTATCGAAAAAAGTTGCAATGGTTACGTTTTACGGTGGTATAGGATATAATCATTCCTCATCGAACCTTATATTGGCAGGAAAATATCCAATAACAACGATCGAAACTTCAACCACAAGTGCGAACATCGGCAAATTCAAAATTCAGGATATCAATGACCCGATCGACCTTCAATTTAATGGAATAAAAGGTGGAAGAGGGACACTTGGTGTGCGATTCAAACTCCTGTTCTTCACACTTCACGCTGACTATACTTTCGCACAATACTCGGTTCTGACAGCAGGTTTAGGATTCAATCTTGATTTGAAATAATCTCTATTCCAGTAATTTTAACAGATCACCGAGAACCGCGTCATCACTAGGTCGTTTGGCATTCTGATCCACAATATTTCCTTTCTTATCCATGATCATATATCGTGGAATACTGTTTATTTGGAAATATTTTATCACAGCAGAATTCCAGTCGCCGGGCGAGAGTCCCATCACACCTTCGAGGTCATTTGCTTTAATCGCCTGCTTCCAGATCGCCTCAGTCCTATCTATAGATATATATAAAAAGATAATTTCTTTTTTCTGTTTGTCGCTCAGTTTTTCGTGAAGTGCTTTTGAAAATGGAAATTGCTGACGACAAGGTCCGCACCAACTCGCCCAAAAATCTATATATACAACTTTCCCTTTGAAATCTTTGAAGAGATCGATTGGTTTACCGGTCGAATCGACGAGTGCAAGATCTGATGGATTATTTGGACTTACCGGCTCTACACTCATCCATTTTGCAGACATGGATTCTCCGCAATAAGATTTAATCAACTCCGAATATACTGCAGGTTTATCCACTTCGATTATTGCTGCCAATATTTTTTTTGATGTAAAGGGTGAAATCTTTTTGCAGTAATCGAGCAGATTTTTTGAATTATAATATATGAAGGGAACTCCCGATAACTGATCTCTGGAATATTGAAACTTTCGGTCGATTGAAACAGAATAATCGGTGAATTTATTAAAATGATTTGCTTCGGAAGTGAAATAAGTAACGAAATAATAAAGAAAATCTCTGTATGAAGGAATAATCATTGCAAATTCATCGCTTGCGATTTTCTTGTCGAGCCCTTCCAACATCACCGGAGGAATGGGCGAAACGATAAGGATACTCACGGAGTTTGCGCGAATAATGGGATAAGAAAGTAACCTTCCCCAATAATTAAATTGAATTTCTTTTTCCATAAACTTTTTAAAGTCAGTAGAAAAACCAGAAGCTGCAGGCTCATTTTTGAGCGCGGCTTTTTGTTTATCTTTCATATCGAAAAGATGCATTTCATACGCATCAATTGTTTGGGAATTTATTTGTTGATTCACAGATGCCGTATCAAATTCTTCCTTGAATAAAGAATGAAATGATTTATAAAACGTATTATGAAAACCGCCAATTCCGGGGAAAGTTACTCCCAATGGAAATGCGGCAGCACTCATCTCAAGTTGAAGATTATCTCCGGGCTCAACATACAATGTCAAAGTCTTTCCACGAAATCGCAGATCCACCAAACGGTTTCTATCAAGTGCGAAAGAACAGGTAAAACTGCCATCTTTTATTTCAACTTTTGCTTCTTCCAAATTACGCGAGACAAAGTATTTATCTACAGAAACGATGATGGTGTCTGTACCAACAACATCAATGTTCCCGGAAATTTTCACCATGTTTTGGGTAAACCCCAGGGTTGGCAAAAGTGTGATGAAGATTGAAATGAATTTTTTCATTTTATCAAATTAATTTTTACAAGAACTTCTCAATACGCACAAAAATACATCGAAATTTTGCAATAACAAAGGCTCCCTTCTCCTTTTTGGGAGAAGGGTCGGGGATGAGGGTGTTGGTAGAAGGGTTGAGCATAAGTAGCGCGCTGATTCCAACCAATTGGCCTCCCCCAAACCTCAAATTTGTTTATTTCATCAATGCCCCCTATATTTGATAAAATTAATTCAGATGATACGGAAAATTTTCACCCTCCTCCAACTCACAATTCTGCTCAATTCGGGCTCTTACGCAGGCGGGGGTATGTCGCATAACAACGCAGTTTCATTCGTGGTTTATAGTCCCGACCACCGATATATGGTCAGTGCTTGTCCCGAAGATAAAGACCTGAAACTCTGGGATATGAGCACTTGTACGATGCGAAATGTTCTCGACAGTGTCAATATCCGCTACGTGGTCTTCAGTAATGATGGAAAAAAACTTTACTGCAAGAATTCCGATACTTCAGCTAAGGCGAAAGACTTCATCCTGAGTGTAGAAACTTTCACTAAGATTCATGAATTTAAAGGCGGAGATGTCCGAAATTTTTACAAAGACAATGACTCTCTCATCGTTACAGTTTATCTCGATAAAAAACAGCAGGTATGCAAATCTGAGCCTGACATAGAATATGAACGAATCGGAATTACTTCTTCTTCCAATCCAAATGTTTTTGCCTGGCATATCGACGTCCCATTAAAAGGTGGGATATGGCATCCTTTATATAATTCAAATACTGATTTAATTTATTATTCAACCCTGAAAGGTAAAACCTTGTCATTCTTCAGTACACATCTCCGGGATAAGGAACCTGTTTTAATTTACGCAGATAAAGATTTTGAATCCGGCACAGGTAATTATGTATTAAGTCCCGATGGAAAATTTATCCTCGTTACAGATATTCAGGCATTAATTGATGTGGATGCAAAGAAGGTATTATGGACGAGTCCTGAAAATGTGAGGTGGAATTTTGCACCCGTGACTCTCGCTTTTTCTGAACATGGAGATAAATTATTATATACAAAATTCGATGGTGAAACGCGTCTTTGCGAAACCTCGACCGGTAAATTGTTGGTGAAAAGCAAACTCGAAAGACCCATCACCGCTGAAAAAGTTTTTCGCGCAGACGTTGATTTTGCCAAAAACAGAATCGTGTATGTCATCATGAAAGAAAATACAATCCATCTCTCGGATATTTCAACGGGAAGAAACGTTCCCCAATGACATTAGCAAAATATTATATGCCACGATAGTACTAAGGCGCGAAGAAAACACATGGGAATACTCAGTGAAACTTTGTATCTTTGCGCCCTCCGTGGCTAATTTATATCGTATGTTGTATTCGCAAAAATATTTAAGGCTTTTCATTTTTGCCTCATTCTCTGTGATCTTAACTTCATGTACATTTTATTCGGCAGTTATTCATAATCTTGCCGACATAGATGACTACAACATTTTTCCGGAGCGGGGATTAAAGGCGAATCCAACACCTTTTCTTTTTAAGAATAAACAGGATTCTCGGTTCATGTTTTCTCTCGACTCCATCGCAAACGTTCGGGGTGAAAATAATTTTGTGTCCATGATTGAAAAACAACATAGTGTAGCTTTTTTGGTTGAAAAAAATGATACTATACTGTTTGAAAAATATTTTGACGGGTATTCTGACAGTACCTGGATTGCTTCATTCTCAATGGCGAAATCGATCACCTCTTTATTAGTTGGAATTGCAATTGGTGAAGGCGCCATTAAAAGTGAAATGCAACCTGTTATCGATTTTGTACCTGAATTAAAATCAAGTCCTGGCTTCGATAAAATCAGGATATATGACTTGCTTCAAATGAGTTCAGGAATCAAAAGTGAGGAGAACTATTTTTCACCCTTCTCCCAGGTGTCTGAATTATATTATGGAAATAATATTCGTAAAATATTATCACATCTTGAAGTGGAGAAAGAACCGGGTGAAGGGTTTGAGTATAAAAGTGTGAATTCTGAATTATTGGGATTAATCATTGAAAGAGCTACTAAAAAGCAAATCACTGCATATCTTCAAGAAAAAATCTGGACTCCTCT
>JAHEYM010000244.1 GCA_023251595.1 Bacteroidota bacterium | reverse complement strand
ATAATTGTATCGTTACATTCTGCCCAAATACTATCAATTCGGATCGCCACATCGCTCGAGTCGCTGAACTTAAACTGCCCATGTACTAGATTTGGGCCACCTGTGATATGCACAAAAAGATTTCGGATAAATGTATCACCATAGTTAGCACTTTGAGTAAGATTTGCGGGGTTCGAAAGTGCACCTTCATATAGCAGGTCTGGGGACTGAATATGATAAGTAAATGGAATGGTGTCTGCGATATTAGATATACCATTGTTGTAATAATAATGTACCGAATCCGTTCGGTCACCGCTTGAAAGCAAACTACAGTCTCCACGGACATAAAATTCAAAGCTGTCTTTTTCAAGGGGTTGAATCGTGGCGAAGTTGAATACTGGAGTTATAGTGTTTAGCGAATTACTTCCGGTCGGACAATGATGTCCGATAAAACAGTTTGTTGATGTCCAGTATGTGCCATTAAGCAACAAAACATCTATGGAAGTACTTGTTATAGTGGCAAAACTATCTTGGTTAAAATAGACGACTGTAAATTTAGTCGAGTCATCACACCCTGCAACACTCGCGTTTGGATCAACAGTGATTACAAGTTCTAATTGGGCAAAGGTTGCAAATGCTGAGCATAACAAGACTGCTAAAAGGAGAAGTTTCGCTTTCATGTGTCAAAGAATTTGGGGAAGAACAAATTTTGCATAAAGATAGGCAATAAGTAATATGAACACAAACAATAATCCGGCAAAGTTGCCGGTCTGACTTTTTCAAAATCGCCTCTGGAGATTTCTGCCTTTTCCCAAAACCAAAGGTTTTGCTCTTTTCATTTTCCGGATCGGAAAACAAACGGCGTAAGCCGTGGGGGCGCGGGACACTCCTCGCCGATGGGGTCGAGGGGAAAGCCTTCCCTCGCAAGATTGCGTGCGGCGGTACAACGAAGTTGACCTTCCGCACGCAATCTTGCGCGACCTCAAGTCGCATCCCGAGCCTGTGAATTCCAAACCCACAACTCTTAATTACACCACCTTTTAGACCCGTCTTAAGCGGGTCATTCGACGATAGGCGAACCGAAAGGATTTATTGATTACGTATTAATCCATGAGTTGTGCCATACAAAATTCCCCAATCATAGTGCGGCTTTCTTCAATCTTCAATCCTCAGTCTCAAATCATGCCCGATTGGGTGAAATGGAAGCAAAAGTTGGAGAAAGTGATGGTCTGAAAGTATGGTTTTGTATCTTTTTTGGGCTTAGTTTAATCCATTGATAAAAACTTTTTTAGCTGATTATCAGCAATTTAAATAGAATTTCAAAAAAAAGTTTCAAGTGCCGTTAAACATTTTGCCTTTTTTATACTCTAACTTGTATAAACGAGGTTAAAATTCATGAACTGCCATAAATATATATCCATAATCATATCAGATAAATTAAGTTCAAGTTATCAGAAAATAAATATATTGATCATGTACAATAATATTAAAAATTTAAAGTTTAATTCACCGAAAGAAAAAATATTAAATCAAACACAATAAAATTAAAATGATTTAGTTTTAGACATCGGATCATCAGAATTAAAGTTTATGAATGGATAAATATAATAATATAATCTATCATCATTGGCATATTAATTGACATATATAAATAACTTAAAACAAAAAACTATCGACAAAACTTTACCCTCTTAGAGAAGAGAATTTCCTTTCCGGAATCAGACGTGGTGCCCTTGAGGATTTGATACCTTAAATTTCACAGTGCAAAAACCTAAAAAGATGCACAAACTCAAGCGTATTTGGGGTAGCTTAAACATCCCATCTCAACTCGTGACGGCGAAGACTGTCAAGAGTGCATTAACCGGAAACTCCGGTTTTAAGAACCCGAACCCTTCATTGTCCGACTTTGGTGTCGGCATTGATGACGCCGAAGTGGCGTATGAGAATTCCCTGAACGGAGGAAGACTCGAAAGAGCCATCCTTAGAGCTAAAATGAAAGTGTTAACGAACATGATGAACGCTATCACAGCGTATGTCACACTAACCGCGGACGGCGATGAGGCACTCATCAATTCTGCAGGTTTTGGGGTTGTTTCAAGCAACCCACGCACTCCACGAACTTTGTCTGTTTCACAAGGACCTCACTCAGGTATGATTACCGTTACCTGCGTTGCGGTAGCGAATGCCTCGTATCGTATTCAGATCGCAACCGAACCACCAACAAATGAAAATGTTTGGCGCGATTTGATTGAAACTACCAAGTCCAGGGTTTCCTGTAATTCTATCACACCCGAAACGAGATGTTGGATTCGGACTAAAACCGTTTCTTCCAAAGGTGTAACCGATTGGACAGAACCGATTTCAATACTGGTGCTTTAGTATAGCAAATCCCCTCAACATGAATGTTGGGGTTATTGATGGGACCGGCGTAGATGCAAATACGCCGGTTTTTTTATTCTCCATTCTTTCAAAGTCTCCCCCAAAAATGGAGAGAGTTGAAGAGTCAAAGTTTGGAATTGTTTTAGATTTTTAAAGCAATGCTTCTACAAGAATATCCTCGTCAATATCTTCCCAGTGAATACCTTGACCACCCCCAATAAATCTCCAATTCTTTCTTTGAGAATCTGTGGCATCTCTTAGTCGTGGGAACCAATCGATAGGCAAACCGATTTCTCGACCATCATCGAGTCTTACGAACATTTTAAGATCGTCAAACCAGATATCTACTGCATTATTAGATTTACTAACTGTTAAAGAACTCATTCCATTTAGATTTTAGAAGATAGTTATTTTCGATTATTATTTTTCGAATCTCATTTATTTCATTCGATTTAAATCTTTTAGAGTGAATCAGTTCTACCGGTTCAAGATCAAACTTCGCAGTACCACCGCCTTTTTCAACGTGAATATGAACAGGGGAGTGATCATTTGAATAAAAGAAAAAACGATAACCATTAATTATTAATACGGTAGGCATCGATTAATATTTAACAGAGTTTGTTGAAGCATTAATATAAAGATAAGAAACTTAAGCTGACATGAATACCCTCCTACAAAAATACAAAAGTTTTAGTGCAAAATTAGCTTATGTAGTCACAAATGTGAAAAGTACCTATCAGTTTAACTTACCGGCATAGTCAAAGGTTGTTTGCTTATTCC
This sequence comes from Bacteroidota bacterium, assembly GCA_023251595.1. Classification (GTDB taxonomy): domain Bacteria; phylum Bacteroidota; class Bacteroidia; order AKYH767-A; family JABDAW01; genus JAHEYM01. Next base: position 3,235 of record JAHEYM010000244.1, on the reverse strand, counting down.
TCTTTTTCCTTATAATGATATTTTATATTCGGAACATCCTCCCCCCTCCAGCCCTCATCCCCGACCCTTCTCCCGACGGAGGAGGGAGATTCCAATGTTTCTTCTTCATCTTCTTCTTCAAAATACTTTTGTGGTGGAGGGGGACCTGCTTTTCTGAACAATAATGCGGTCATTGCTCCGACAAATGCTCCGGATAAATGAGATTCCCAAGACATACGAAAATCGATTGGGAATAATCCGATGACCATTCCGGCATATAGAAAAATGATGAGCATGGAGACGGCGATCATTTTCATATCTCCTTTTAATACAGCGGAGAAAAAAAGAAATGACATTAATCCATATACCAATCCACTCGCGCCGATATGAATATTTGGTCGGGCGAAAGTCCAGACTGCAATTCCTGTCACTATATATATAATCGCAAATATTTTATAGGCTTTTTGTCTATATAGATAAAACAGAAGGATCATTGAAAATATGAGGGGACCGCAATTACCCGCGATATGTGCCAAGTCGGCATGAAGCAGCGGTGAAAAAAAAATTCCCCGAAGTCCGGTTAGAGTTCTTGGCTCAAGTCCGAGGTAAGAGAAATTTACGTTGGCAAGATATTGATATAAATGAATCACCCATAACACGGTTACGAAAAATCCGGTCATGAATAAACTGATAAAAACTCTGTCTTTTTCTTCTTTTTCCATAAAACACTCATCCCCCGGGGGCTGACCCAAAAGTCAAATTTGGCTACGAAGGCACGAAGACACGAAGAAATAAAATGATGAAATTCAATACTTTATAACTTTGCGCCTTTGCGTCTTTGTAGCAAATAAACCCTTTTTGGTCAGCCCCGGATTAGATACCAAAGGTAGTGCCTTTGGGTCAGCTACGACAAATTGTCTGACTTCAACCCAACCCTACCCCTCCCAGGAGGGGAATAATTGCTTTTTTTTAATAAAACTCCTCCCCCACTTTTGGGGGAGGTTGGGTGGGGGCAAAACGGGAGAAGGGAGTTTTTCTTACATTTGTCGGGATGATAAGTGCGAAAGGGATTTACAAGGCTTATGGGGAAATTAAAGTGCTGCGAGGGATTGATATGGAGATTTCCAAAGGTGAAATCGTTTCAATTGTCGGGGCTTCGGGTGCAGGGAAAAGTACTTTACTTCATATTTTAGGAACATTGGATCAACCTGACAAAGGTTCGGTTTTGTTCGATAATGTAAACATCAACACACTGAAAGGCAAAAAACTCGCAGCGTTCCGGAATAAACATGTAGGTTTCATTTTCCAGTTTCACCACTTATTGCCTGAATTTACAGCGCTCGAAAATGTCTGTATTCCGGCATTCATCGGCGAACAGAGCAGAAAACAATCAGAAATTAAAGCCACCGATCTCCTGACATTTTTAGGACTTGGCGACAGAATCACACATAAACCAAAAGAACTTTCGGGTGGTGAACAACAACGGGTAGCAGCCGCGAGAGCTTTGATTAACAATCCCGCTGTCGTATTTGCTGACGAACCATCGGGAAATCTTGATTCTGCATCTGCGAAAGAACTTCACCAGTTATTTTTTACACTTCGCGAAAAGTTCGGTCAGACTTTTATCATCGCCACCCATAACATCGAGTTCGCGGACATGGCAGACCGGAAGCTTACGATGAAAGATGGGGTTTTTGTTTAATGAGAGATCGTAAACTTGGGACGATTGGGACTTGTGGGACTTTTGTGGTGATACTGAGATTAATTATTCTGCGAGATCATTTCATTCTCCAATTTTTCTCTGAGAGCTCTGGAAACTTCAACCAAAGGAAGACGCATATTAGCTTCACAAATATTCAGGATATTTAATGCACATTTAATTCCTGCAGGATTTCCTTCCGCAAAAATCAGATGTGTGAAATCGAGAAGGCTGTAATGGAGTGTTGATGCTTTTTTGAAATCGCCCAACATCGCAATTCTTACCATATCAGAAAATTTGCGTGGATAGGCGTTCCCGACCACGGAAATAACACCCTCCATTCCGAGAGAAATTAATGGTAGTGTTAAGGCATCTTCACCCGAAAGAACTGTAAAATCATCTTGCTTACCTGCCAAAATTGCCATACACTGATTGAAATTCCCTGACGCTTCTTTTATACCAACTATATTTTTGAAATCGGATGCAAGACGCAAAACTGTATCGGCTTCAATATTAGTTCCCGTTCTTCCCGGAACATTGTATAAGATAACCGGAACAGGAGACCGTTCGGCGACCGCAGAATAATGAGCGTAGAGTCCATTTTGCGATGGCTTGTTATAATAAGGAGTGACAGAAAGAATTGCATTGATGTCTGTAAAGTCGAAAGTGTCGAAACTCTTCATTAGTTCAGCGGTATTATTTCCACCGAGACCAAGAACGACAGGCAACCGTGAATCATTCGTTTGCAAAACCAGATTGAGAAAATCGAGTTTTTCGTAGTGGGAGAGCGTAACCGATTCGCCCGTTGTGCCGAGCGGGACAAGGAAATCGACGCCACCATCTATGACATGTTGAACTAATTTTTTAGTTCCTTCCCGATCGATGGAACCATCTTTTTTCATTGGAGTGGGCAGGGCAACCCCCGTTCCGATAATTTTACGATTCATTTTTTGTTTTTATAAGGGTAAGATAATGATCTACCTGTTCTATAAAGTGTTGAAGACTCTCATGTTCAGTGGTCTTAATCATGAGATCGTAAAAGTGAGTATTTGCAGGATCGTATCGTCCGACTCTGAATTTAGCTTTAGATATTCCTGAGATGTATTGTAGAGGAAAACAATTTTCGACGTTCAGATTAATGAGAATATCGAAATCGCCTTTTGAGAAATTATTCACCAGAATATTTTTGGGAATCATATAAAATGAGAGATCTTTTCGGGAGAAGAAATCGAGTCCAAGTTTTGAAAATTGATTTTCTGCGAGTTCCTTTTTATCGACGAAACCAAGAGACGTGACTTCTTTTTTTTCGGAGAGAAGTTTCTTCACAAATGCACGGACAGTTTCGAAATCTGCCTTTTCCGATGCGTTATAGAGAATTCCTACTGTTTTGGCATCACCGAGACTAATAACTTTCCTTTCACGTTGCAGGTTTTTTAGCTCACGCATAAAGATCACTCTCCCTACTTTCAACCTGAAACTTCTTCCTATCTCCATACTATACTTCTTAAATCATTTGAAGAAAATCATCTTCACCAATTACTTTTACTTTCAGCCGGG
>JAHEYM010000243.1 GCA_023251595.1 Bacteroidota bacterium | reverse complement strand
GTTCAATACTCCTACCCGTACCCGTGTTGCTTGTATAACGTTGGGAATATATATTTGAAGTGAAAATAAAAAGAATGAGGGTGAAGAAGAGATAATAAACTTTCGAAAAAGATTTCATTTTTATTTAATATTATAAGTTAAAGAAAATTTCGGACTCACGCCAAGTTGCGGATGTACCGTTGACGCGAGATCTATTTTGAAACCGCCGAATTCAAGTCCGGCGCCAAAAGAATTTAAAACAGGATCAGTAGAAATACCAATACGCAAATAAAAAGGTTTAGCTGCATGGTATTCAATACCGGCACGAAAATCTGCCCGACTATTCAGTTCTTTTTCACCCTCTACAGATCACAAAACTGCTTTAGAAAAATTATATACCATGCCAATTCTTAATTGAGTCGGAATTCGTTCATCATTGTAAGATACCAATTTCGAACGGGTCGGATTATAGACATGAGCGCCGATCGTGAGTTCTTTCAGAACTTTTGCCTGCATACCGAATTCTGCCACCAATGCACTTACGCTTCCATAATTTTCAGCGATAGAAGTGCCGATATAATCTAATTGCATTCCGACCGAAACAATATTTGCGTACGATTTAGCGAAAGCGATTCCTGCTTTTTTCTCGGAATATAAATCATATCCGAATGAATTCATGCTAAATCCAAATACACCTAGTTTCCCAACAGGAATTGCAACTCCACCTGCTTTGAGTCCGAGAGAAGGCATAAAAAATTTGTCTTCATAATATAAACCTGCAGTGATATTTTTCACACCGGTAAGTCCAGCCTGATTTCCCCAAAGCGACCAGAAATCGTTGAAACCGACAGATGCATTTCCCATCGCACCTTGTCGCGCACCAATGGGAAAATTATAATTGCCGGCATTAGAGATTCCGGAGAAGAGAAAAACAGAAAGGAACGAAAAGAGTAAAGTTTTTTTCATTATAATTGTTAATTTGATTGTTTCATTATATGTTTATTTATTCTTACGCTAAGCATCGCAACACACCCCTAACCCCTCTTGAGAGGGGAATATGATTGTTTTTGTATTTAGTTTTGGAACATTAAATAGTGATTATATAATGCTTGCGAAAATTGTTAATTGTTAATTGATCATTGTTAATTATTTATTGGCATTTATGATTTTGTCTCTCATCTCCTGTTTGAATTTATCCAACTTCTTGGCAACATCATTGTCTGAAGTGCCAATTATTTGTGCAGCAAGTATTCCTGCGTTATGTGCCGAGTCGAGCGCAACGGTAGCGACCGGTACACCGTTCGGCATCTGCAAAGTCGAAAGTACTGAAGCCCATCCGTCCATTGAGTTTGAAGATTTGATTGGAACTCCGATAACCGGTAGCGTTGTGCTCGACGCGATAACGCCCGAAAGATGTGCAGATCCACCCGCTCCTGTGATGATGACCCTGAGTCCTCGGGCACGGGCTGTTTTCGCGTATTCGATGGCAAGATCGGGGGTGCGATGAGCAGAAACGACCGCTATTTCGCTCGCAATTCCCATCGTGTTCAGGAAATCCTGTGCTGCCGACATGATTGGAAGATCCGACTTACTACCCATGATGATGCCCACCAATGGATTGATTTTTTTATTGGAAACTGTTGTGGGTGTTGATTTTGAAGCCATATAAGGGTTAGATTTAGTTTTGTACAAAGAAAAGCAAAAAGACGCAAAAGTTATTCAACTACCAAAAGTTTTTCTTATATATCATTCTTCAGTCAAAAAAGGGATTTCGGAGCAAGTTACTTTCAAGAGTTGCAAAGAATAAGAACTACCTAACCTCGAGCCTTCTAGTGGGGATAAATCCACCAAATGAATAAAAGTTCGGAAATTTGTGGAACTTTTAATATCTTTGTACCGTTCTTATGGAAATAGTTGGCAGGAAATTACTTGAGAAACTTAAACGGAAGAACCGTGGAAACAAGGCTCTAAATAATGCGATTGACGATTTGTTAGTTGAACTAGAGACGAAGAATTGGAAAACCCAACGAGAACTTATAAATGACAGACCTGACGCAGACAATGTGCATAGTGAGGCTTTTATTTCTTCAATATCAATATTCACCGAACCATGATACTTATCGAATTTGATGAAATTGGAGAAGCTACAATTGTTTGGTGTGGGTCTCATGACGAATATGAAGTGACATTTAAAAATAACAAAAAAACGATCGAAAGGTGGTTAATTAAGAAAGGTTTAATTAATTAATCATATATCAATGAAAGCGCAAACAGATTTACGGGAGATTTTAAAAAAGGGCGTTCTGAATGATGAGTTAGATTTGGAAAGAGCATTAATCCTTGACAGAAAACTCCGGTTATTGGTGAAAGCTAATCCGGAATTAGCAGCAGAAAGGAAACAACTTCGGTCGATAATTAAATCGTACGAAAAGATTAATTGGAGCGCCCATTCTGCTATTAGCAAACAACAGATACAGGAAAGTGATGATGCGGAGTATTTTGCAGAACAGGAAAGACAATTTTTGGAAATGAGAAAAGAGGTCATCAAAAGGAAACTTTCTAAATTCAATTTATCACAACAGGACTTGGGAAAAATTTTAGGACATAGCAAATCGTATATGTCTGAATTGATGAATGGGATATGCCCTTTCAGAAATAGAGATTTAATAATTTTACATAGACTGTTTCATATTAAGTTAGAATATCTGATCCCGACAATCATCTCTCAGAATGATAAAGGGAAATTAAAAGAATCTATTAACAAATTGAATAAACCAAAGTTGAAGCTGGAAAGGGAGAATTTGGTATTTGCTTGAAAATTTTAATTAGCGAGTAATTATGAGCTAACCTCGCTATTAAAATGGAACGTTCCTTTACTTAACTTAATACCTCTGATACACCACAAACCTAAACGAAAACTTATTCTTTTCATCAGCAGGATGAACTTCCTCAGAAACTTTTTTCCATTGTGAAGAAGAAATTTCCGGAAACAAAACATCGCCGTCAAAATCAGCATTAATTTCGGTGCAATATATTCTGTCGCACAAATTCATTGCTTGTTTAAATATTTCACCACCACCAATTACAAATATATTATTATCCCCCTCTGCATATTTTAATGCTTTCTCCAGCGAATCTGTAACAATACAATCATTTGCTATAAAATCGGAATTACGAGTAATGACAACACTTGTTCTACACTGCAATGCTTTTCCAATTGACTCAAATGTTTTTCGACCCATGATGATGTGATGTCCCATCGTTAGCTCTTTGAATTTCTTCAAATCGGCGGGCAAGTGCCAGGGCATCTGATTGCCGGCACCGATGATGTTGTTCTTTCCTTTAGCTACTATTATTGAGATCACGATATGGTTGGGTTTTAGTAGAGACGTTTCATGAAACGTCTCTACATTATTTATTTACACTGCAATCGGAGCCTTAATCCCCGGGTGCGGATCGTAATTCAATATTTCGAAATCTTCGTATTTAAAATCAAATATATTATTTATTGCAGGATTAATTTTCATCGTAGGCAGCGTTCTTGGTGTTCTGCTTAATTGAAGATTTACCTGATCGAGGTGATTTATATATATATGAAGATCGCCGAAAGTGTGAATAAATTCTCCGGGTTTTAAACCGCAGACCTGTGCAATCATCATAGTGAACAGAGCATACGAAGCAATATTAAACGGAACACCGAGAAATAAATCGGCACTTCTTTGATACATTTGACAGGATAATTTTCCATCTGCCACATAAAACTGAAATAAAAGATGACAGGGAGGTAGTGCCATATTTTTTATCTCTCCTACATTCCACGCACTGACGATAAGTCGCCGCGAATCGGGATTTGTCTTAATATCGTGAATTAAATTGCTGATCTGATCAATCGATTCACCATTCGAACCCTTCCACGCTCGCCATTGAGAACCATAAACCGGACCCAGATTTCCGTCTTTATCTGCCCATTCATCCCATATCGTGACTCCGTTTTCGTGCAGATAACGAATATTTGTCTCGCCCTTTAGGAACCATAACAGCTCGTGAATAATGGATCGTGTATGAACTTTTTTAGTCGTTAAAAGTGGAAAACCGGCGTTGAGGTCAACCCGCATCTGATACCCGAAAACACTGATGGTTCCGGTACCTGTGCGGTCTTGCTTACGGGTTCCGTTGGCAAGGACGTGTTGCAGGAGGTCGAGATATGCTTTCATAGGTTCGCAAATTTCGCCAATTCCCGTCAATTCTTCAACAATCTTCAATAATTTGCTTTTTCGATCAAATCTTCATACGTTCGCACTCTGTCCCCACGCTCACAGGTATATGTACAATCGTTTCGAAAATTCACAAGTGCACACTCCCTCTGCGTTCTTTGCGCTTCCTTCGCGTTCTTTTCGCTTACTTTTTCTTTTAATTTTCGGCTTGTTTCTTACAAACTCACCAGTAATTGCCCAACAAAAAGATTCAGCCAAAATTAAAATATCTGCCTATGTCGATGCTTATTATGGATTTTACACAGATAAACTTCCCCCGAATACCTTCCAATTGTTTCCATCTATTTCGCCCAGAAGCAATGAATTTGGATTAAATACAGCTCAGGTGACTTTTAATTATGAGAACGATAAGGTAAGAGCTGTTGCGACTGTACATTATGGAGATATAGCAAAATGTTTATGGTCTCCGACTTTCAATAATGTTATGGAAGCGAATGTAGGAGTCAGATTATCTAAAACACTTTGGATTGATGGCGGATTTTTCCGTACCCATTTTGGAACCGAAGGGCTTTTACCGATAGAAAATTTCGGGAGCTGCGTTTCTGTCAACACTTTCTATGAACCTTCTTTCGAAAGCGGTGTGAGATTAAACTATACACCAAGCAAAAAGTTAACAATTAATGTATACGCGTTAAACGGTTATAATATGTTTGAAGATAACAATGATCATAAATCGCTCGGCACCGTTATCACTTATTTATTGGGTGAAAAAGGAAATATAGGATACAGTAACTATATAGGTGACGATTCTCCAATCGGTGATTCTGCTTCCCACAATCGGATTCATCAGAATCTTTTCTTCAATTATGAAATTAAAAAATTAAAAATACGGATTGGCGGCGATTATTGTATGCAGCAAAATTCAAATATTTTGTTACATAATCAGACAGCATCTATGTATAGTGGAATTGTATCTGCAAAATTTCAATGCAGAGCGAAATGTGCAATGTATGTCCGAGGTGAAATATTTAATGATCCCGATGCAATTATGTCAGGAATTGTACAGGATGCAAAAGGTAAATTAACAGGATTTAATTTGATGGGCGTTACAATTGGAACAGAATATAAACCTACTGAAAATACTTGTATCCGTCTCGAGGCAAGACAAATACAGATGGATAAAGATCAGCAATTATTTTGGTGGAACGGTCTGCAGAGTAATCGTCTGGAGGTATTGCTGGATCTCGGCATCGTATTTTAATTAGGTCAGACGTTGCGTGCAACGTCTCTACAAAATATAATAAAATATATAAATCATAAAATAACCAAATCTCTAAATCACTAAATGATGTTCGATACAGGTACAACAGGCTTTATGATCCTTGCAGCAAGTCTGGTAATGCTCATGACCCCGGGATTAGCATTCTTCTACGGTGGTCTCGCGGGGAAAAGAAATATTTTAGGCATTATGATGCAGAGCTTCGTCTCGATGGGCATCACAACCATGATGTGGTTTAACTGTGGTTATTCGTTGTGTTTCAGCGGAGATGCGCTTGGTGGAATTTTCGGAAATCTCGACAAAGCATTTATGCATGGCGTCGATTTAAATTCCGCTTATTCGGGAAATGCGAAAATTCCCGAATTTGTTTTCATCGCATATCAAATGATGTTTGCGATTATCACTCCTGCACTTATTACCGGTGCATTTGTGAATCGTGTTTCATTTAAAGCATATATATTATTTCTCATCTTCTGGCAATTATTTGTATATTATCCTTTTGTCCACATGGTATGGGGCGGTGGACTCCTCGCTCAGTGGGGCGTTCTCGATTTCGCCGGCGGAATCGTAGTTCATGCAACAGCAGGATTTGCGGCGCTCGCATCCGTTATATATGTAGGTAAACGTCGCGATCGTGAATCACCTCCGAATAGTGTTCCGCTCATTGCAATCGGTACCGGATTACTTTGGTTTGGTTGGTATGGTTTTAATGCAGGATCTGCTTTGGATGTAAATGCTGTCACTGCGCTTGCATTTCTCAATACCGACGTCGCTGCGTCTTTTGCAACGATCACGTGGCTCCTCATCGAATGGGCACTTGTGAAGAAACCGAAATTTGTTGGACTACTCACCGGTGCAGTCGCCGGACTTGCCACCATCACTCCTGCTGCGGGATTTGTTACTT
>JAHEYM010000242.1 GCA_023251595.1 Bacteroidota bacterium | reverse complement strand
CTAATCCTTTTGCTGCACATGCCTGTTTAACAGTTTTCTTTCCCCCGCAACAAAAATCCAGACCATACTTCTTAAATATTTGTGCCTTGCGAAGATCTTTCGTAGCAATCTGTCCCAGCGTTTCTTCACTTTCACCGTTAATACGTTTTGTCATCCGTACTTTCCAAATCTCGGGGCCTTGTTCCAGATATTCCCAGATAAAAGTGTTGCCACGTTCACCAAGAAGCTGATAATACAGCGGCTTTGGATCGTGATCGTTGTGAATAGTAAGACTTTGACCTTCCATCAGTTCGTCGAAGCGAAGGAAAATTGTCGGGTGTTTTTGCCTTGGTTCGAGCAAGGTTACATTCAGGATGTTTTCTTCCAAAGTTTCCATTTTTGCAGATTTTAGTTTCTAATTACGCTGCAAAGATACTACAATAAAAGTAAACAAGTACTTTTATTCTGAAATAAAGTCTCAAAGCATTTATTTCTTCGCGACTTCGCGACTTCGTGCCTTAGTGGCAAAATTAATTTTTTGGTCAAGCCCGAAGTTTGAGGTTAATGTACCTTAGTTACAGCATTTACGGAACTTTTCACGTTCTTCTTCGCTCATTCCTTCCCATTTTGCGCGGAATCCATTACGCCAGTGACCGTGATTTCCTCTTCCACATCTGCCTTTCCATCCTCCGAACAGAATTTTTGAGAGCACTAAAATTCCTAAAGCCTGCCAGAATGTGATGATGACAGCACCTGCGAATAATGCCGGCATCAACCAATTCCACAAAGACATTACTATGTAGCCGAATACAATCGCGCCTCCGACGACGGTGAGTGCCATAAAGATTCCTCTTCTAATCCAATGATTTTTCATGATTTTTATTTATTTTAGTTAGTTGTTAATTCTTTATATAATTCTCTCAGTCGTTCACGAAGAAACAATACCGCATATCTTTTTCTTGAAAGAAGAGTGTTGATGCTCACTCCGGTTATCTCTGATATTTCTTTGAAACTTTTATGTTCTATTTCATGCAGAATAAATATCTCCCGCTGTTCTTTGGGCAGTTCACCCAATGCCTCTTCAATTTCGTCCATCACAGTCAATCGGAGCATTCTCATTTCCGGCGATTCTCCTTCGGCTGGAAGAATTTCTGCCAAATTCAGCATCTCTCCTGTCTCGTCATTCTGAAGTGTTAAAATTGAATCGATTTGTACAGGCTTGTTTTTTCTGAATAGATCGGTTATTTTATTCCGCGCCACGGTGAAAAGCCAGGAAGTTACTTCTTCAACTGGTTTCATCATCCGATAAGTCTCTACCAACTGATAAAAGACATCCTGAAGAACATCTTCGGCATCTTCTGTTTCAGGAACCCGTTTACGGATGAAATTGAGCAACCGCGGACCTTCCTTCTTTACAGTCTCCTTGATAGACTTGTTTTGACCTTCTGTCATGGTTTCAAAAGTAAGCGAAATATCCTCCATACACATCAAGACGAATGAGAATGACGGATATTTTAATTTTTTCAAAAGAATGTTGGAATAAATATTACATCCCCTGTTTATTCTCATTTTTCTGTCGCATAACATGACTAAAGTCATTTAATTAAAGAATTATTAGTTATTAATTTGCGGAAATATTCCTGCTTCCATGAAAAAAAATCTACCTCTCGTAATTGTATTATGCCTGATAATCGTACTGCCGACCAAAGCTCAGAACTACCCCGAAATGATAAAAGTCGAAGGTTCTACTTTTGAAATGGGCGATGATCAGGAAGAATATGTTGGTGTAAATCCATCAGAACCAATACATAAAGTAGAGCTCAAGACTTTTAATATTGCAAATACAGAAACGACGGTTGCACAATATCGTGAATTTTGCATCGACACTAAACGCGCAATGCCAACGACTCCTAAATGGGATTGGGTCGATAATTATCCTATCGTAAATACCAGTTGGGACGATGCAGTTGCTTATTGCGCATGGCTGGGTAAAAAAACCGGGAAAAATTATCGTTTACCAACCGAAGCAGAATGGGAGTATGCTGCTCGTGGAGGTAAACTTAGCAAGGATAACAAATATAGTGGAAATGATACAATAAATGCAGTTTGCTGGTATAGTGAAAATTCTTCAAAACAAATTCACCCCACAGCTTCTAAAAAACCGAATGAACTTGGAATATTTGATATGAGTGGTAATGCGCTCGAATGGTGCAGCGATTGGTATGACGAAACATATTATAAAAAGAGTCAGGCTTCAAATCCTATAGGACCTCTTTCCGGTGAATCGCGTGTACTCCGTGGCGGAAGTTTTGCCGGTTTTGACTTTGAGAGTCGTGTCGGACATAGAAGTAATGATACGCCAATTGTTCATTATATTAATTATGGTTTCAGAGTAGTTTTAGCGGAATAAATTGCTCGTTTTTAATAAGTACTTTTGCATAAACAAATTATGAAAAAGTATTTAGTATTTCTGTTTCCATTAATTTTTTATTCCTGTCAGACAAAGACCATTGAGAAATCCGGCGGACTTCTCATAGATGTAGCCATTACGGATGTCAATCCCTCAGATAATAATATTAAATCAGCAATTGGTATTCTGCAAACCAGAATAAATTCCTATTCCCGAAATAATCCGAGTGTTGCATTAAATGATGATAAAAAAGGTATTCAGATAAAGTTGCCTTTGGTTGAAGATTCAACTTTATTTAAAAATCTGATACAAACAAAAGGCAATCTGGAAATTCTGGAAACATACGACAACCGAACGATTTATAAATGCCTGTTTGTTGTAAATAATAAATTGATTAAAAATCACAATTATAGTTTTCATGTCCCTACAAATCCTCTTGCTTCAAAGCTGAAGACAGTTGATTCTCCATTGTTTGGAATTTTGAAGCCCTCTATCGCGAATGATAGCATTCTTTTGGTGGGCCCCGTCATTGGATATTCTAAATCCGATGACACTGCGTTGGTTTATTCTATTATTCATTTTAAAGAATTTGCTGAATTATTTCCGCCTGCCTTTGATTGCAAATGGCAAAGAGAACCGAAAAATAATATGTATTCATTAATTGCTATTAAGTAAACACCCAAGGATAAAAGTATTACTTCTGATATGATTTCAGATGCGAATGTTTCCACATCTAAATACGGTTACCTTGAAATAAATTATATATTGAAACCCGAGTATCATCAACGATGGGCAGATTTAACAAAAAATAATATTGGTCAATCTTTGGCAATAATATATGATGATCAGGTTTTTTCTGCACCACGTGTAATGTCAGAAATACCGAATGGAAAGTCCAGCATTACCGTTAACTTTACGCTCGAAGAATGTAAAGAATTAGCTAATATATTAAAATCCGGTTCTCTGCCTCTCGATCTCAGAATTGAGAAAATAACAAAAGTGAATAAGCGATAACAAGCACACCCTCCTTCGCTACGCCTCGGCGGGTGCTGAAATTAAAGGTGGAGCCGGAGGGATTTGAACCCTCGTCCAGACAGACAATGAATACGCTTTCTACATGCATAGTGTCTGTTGAATTGTCGGGAAGATGCTTGCCTGACACCGGCGTTCATCAACCTTAGTTCCTTTGGTTTCGTATGAATGTCGGAACTCCATTCATCCTATCCCGGGTTTGCGACACTTCGATCGGGATACCCCCAGAAATGGTCTCCCCGAAGTGACTAACTACTTAATCTCTGATTAAGCAGCGAGTGATACTTGATAGTTGCCAGTTAGGCAGTTGAAAGTTGAGTTTGTTCCGAATTGCTTCAGAACCCCTTGCGGGACGGGCTATTCTTACAACGCCCGGCATGCTTACATACCCGTTTAACCTGCTGTCAATTCCTGTCGGCCCCGAGTTGTGAGTTGTGCAAATATACGACAATAAATTAGGAATTACGAATTAGGAATGAGGAGAAAAGGAGTACCTTGCCCGCCGTAGCGAAGCGAAGGAGGGAAGAGGGAAGGAATGAAGGAGTGAAGGAATAACCTCAGACTTCAGGCTGGGGCGAAGGAGAACGTGGTTCTTGTGTGCCTTAGACATAATCGTCCAAATCTTTTTTCTCGCAAGCTGTAATCTGCGTCTATCTGCGCGAGCCCAAAACCAACAATTTTTCTCGCAAATCACACAGATAAACACAGATAAATATTCATTTATTCAACGCTCAAATCTTTTTTCTCGTCAAGATTTTATCTGTGAAAATCTGAGCGATCTGTGAGCAAATTATTTTTCTCAGAGTAAACACAGATTCCAATTCTTCGAATCCCCACTGATTTAATCTGTCTAATCCCATGCCTTCGCTTCGCTATGGCAGGCAAACGTGTCATCCCATACCTACCCGTTGCTTCGGCAGGCGAGCGTGTTCCATTTTTCTCCTAATTCCTAATTCCTCATTCCTAATTACTCAAAATCCGGATACAGCAAATACTTCTTCCGCATCTCTTTATATTTCCCTAACTCCGGCTCCCACGATTTCCGAATCTCTTCTTCACTCTTTCCCGTTATCACCTGATCCTGCAATTTATTATTTCCTGCCAGCGAATTAAAATACGAATTAAAATATTTCGTTTTCTCAGGATAATCTTCGTACATTCCTTTCAACCAAAATAAATAAAGCGATTTTATATTTCTTATATATACTTCACCAAATTGTCTTAAATTAATTCCTTTACATTCTGTTTCTAAATAAGGTGGATGCTCCGCTATACCTCTCATACTTTTTGGTGTGAATTTTAATGTGCCATTCTTGAACCCCGGAAAGCCAATCGTTTCGAATGGCTGATCTGTTCCCCTTCCAACACTCACCATCGTGCCTTCAAATAATCCAAGCGATGGATATAAGTATATAGCTGCAAGTGTTCTGAGGTTTGGTGAAGGAGGAATCGGAGGTATGTAGAAATCTGAATGTGTCCATCCTGTACAGGGAATTACATCGATCGTACACTGAACTCCGTTCTTCAACCATTTTTCACCATTAATCATTTTTGCCATTTCTCCCATCGTACAACCATGCACAACAGGAACCGGATCAACTCCAACGAAACTCGCATAATTCATATCCAACACGGGACCATCCACATAAAATCCATTCGGATTCGGTCGGTCTAAAATCATCAATATTTTATTATTCTCTGCACACGATTGCATCACGTAATGAAGCGTACTTAAATACGTATAAAATCGAACACCTACATCCTGAATATCAAAAATTACAACGTCAACATCTGTTAATTCCGCAGCAGTTGGAGCGGTGTGATTTCCATATAGAGAAATTACCTGCAAACCGCTTTTCGCATCTTTATAATTCGAAAACTTTTCTCCTCCCTCAATATCGCCCCTGAAACCATGCTCTGGCGCAAAAACTTTTTTAATATTAATTCCGAGATGTTGGAGACTGTCAACCAAATGTAAAGTTCCAACTGTTGCAGTTTGATTCGCAACAATCGCAACCGCCTTTCCTGATATTTTCGGAATGTATGCACTTGTTCGTTGTGCTCCCGGAACTATCGGAACATCGTTTTTTCCTTTCGACTTAATTTCTTTCAAACCTTGTGGTGGCGTTTGCGCACATGATAAAAGTCCCATGAACAGGAAAAGGATCGGAAATGTTATTCTCATATTTTTCATCGCATAATTTAACTAATCACTAACATTGCATTCTTGAACTACGAACTCTATATCGCCCGAAAGATCGTCTCCGGCAAACAAACCGGCTCCGTCTCCCGTCCTATCGTCATTATCGCGATTAGTGGAGTGGCGCTTGGAATCGCAGTTATCATTCTCTCTATTTCCATCGTGACGGGTTTTCAGCGCGAGATTCGGGATAAAGTTATCGGTTTCGGCTCTCATATTCAAATTTCAAATTTCGACGCCAATCATAATTACGAATCTACTCCCATAGAAAAGGATCAAACTTTTCTCCCCCAAATAAGAAATCTGCCCGGTGTGAAACATGTGCAGGCGTTCGCAAACAAGTTCGGTATCATCAAAACCGATGAGTTCTTTGAAGGTGCTGTGGTGAAAGGAATCGGCAGCGATTTCGACTGGTCTTTCTTTCAAAGTAAGATTGTGGAAGGGAAAATCTTTCAGGTTAATGATTCCACACGTCTCAAAAGCACCGTCATCTCCCGCGCCCTTGCTCAGAAATTGAAGATTAAGTTGGGTGATAAAATGTTGATGTTCTTCATCCAGAATGGTACGCAAACGGTCATGGATTTTCATGTTGAAGGTATTTATGAAACCGGAATTGCTGAGTTGGATGGCAAGTTTATCCTCGCCGACATTAATCAGATCGTGCGTCTTAATGGATGGGAAACGAATGAGGTCGGTGGATTCGAAGTCGCGATCAACGACTTCAGTGAATTGAACAGGATGACAAAAAAAGTGAATGACCTGGTCGGTTTTAATTACGCGCATCTTCTCAAAGTGAAAT
>JAHEYM010000241.1 GCA_023251595.1 Bacteroidota bacterium | reverse complement strand
CATAAAATGAATCGAATCCATTAAGTAATGAATATTAAAATTAATGCGATCTATCCGAAGCATACCAGATTCAATTTTTGAATAATCAAGTATCTCATTTATTATAGCCAATAATCCAGCAGCTGAAATTTCAATAGATTTCAGATATTCTCCCTGTTTCAGATTGAGCTTTGTTTTTTTTAAAAGCTGCGTAAACCCGGTAATCGCATTCATTGGTGTTCGGATCTCATGACTCATATTTGCCAGAAACTGTTCTTTAACCAGGGCACTTTTTTCTGCATTTAATTTGGCTGTCTGAATTTCTTTTTCAAAACGAGTTCGATTGTTCAGAGTTCGGAACAATGAAGTGATTGCAATAATAATGATTAATATCTCTGAAAATATAGCGTATATACGCCATTTATTAATTCTGCCAATATACTCAATTCCTGAGAGACTGGCTAGTTGACTCACTGAGAAGGTATTTTCGGTAATTTTTTCTGAGAGAGACATTAAGCTATCCATTAAAATTACGCCTTTTTTTTCCATCAGAGTATTTATAGCTGCCTGCGAACCCTCATTTTCATATTCATTAGTAATGGAGTCAAGAAACTGTATTTTGCGTATAACTAATTGTTTAAATTTATTGTAAACTCTCTTCGGAAGATCTGCAGAAATATAATTTTTCAAGGTCTTCATGTGAGAATTGAGATCCGCCTCGGTTTCTATATATTTATCATAAAAAGTCCTGTCGCCGGAAATCAAATATCCGCGTGAGTTACTCTCCATCAGAGCTATTTTGCTATTAATTATCAAGGTTTCTTGTGTTAATCCATAATGATTTTGCAATTCAGAATTATTGTTTACTAAATTATTAATATAACTGCCCGAAATAAACCCTTGTATGATGGTTATACTGATTGCAAGTATAAACCCCAGTGCCATAATTAATTTAATATTAAGTGATAGGGACATTTTCATTTAGATCAATTTTAATTCGCTCGCTTTTCTATTAAAGGTCAATTCTTTCAGCGCAGTAATTTGTATTTCCATTTAACCTGATCAGGTTGTCAATCCATAAAATTAATTTTCTTTTTCAAATAGAGATTAGTTCCTGAAATTATCTGATGTCCGGAAATTTGAGTTATCTTCTTTTGTGTTGAGAACCTGATAACGTAAAGTTCATTAATTAGTTTCTTTATTTTGGTTAACACTTGTTCACTTTGATTCTTCATACACCAATAGTGTAATATAATTGATGTAGGTTTGAAAAATATGCCCTTAATTGATTCCTCCTCTCTTGTGAATAAGGAATCGGTGCTCACAAAGCTAACGTAAAATTTCGCGTCCATCTGAAAAAAAAACATCAAACTGTTATCGATGGCAATAATGATTAGTTTATAAACTACCGATGAGTCTGGAGATCCAAAATCTGTCGAAATATGCGAATGCGTGTTTAACATGTTTTATTTATAAGTTATAAATTCATTGTCGGTACTGGAAAAGGCGTGATTTGCTAATTCGCCCCCAAGAGTATTGGTTTGGATGAGGGATTATTGAAGTAATTGTTATTCATCCGTTGCCATAAATTTAAGAATGTTAAATATAAGTAGCACTAATAATTGACCTGGGGATTGAGTGCAATAGTCCCGGAAGGAGGAAATGTAGTCTTAGATGATGCTTTGTCAAACGGCGTTACAAAGATAATCCCGTAAAAACGTTTCACGATTATAAATGCGTTCAATGGGTTAAAAAAAGAGCTAAAAAGGAGTATTAGCACGATGAACATGGTTTGCCCAACAAAAAAAATGCAAAAATATGAGTGGGTTATAACAGATTAAGTTTCCTCATAAAAACAGTCCTATACATATCGCCAACAGGTATAAGCTTATTGTTTATTGAGACTGTATTTTCCTCCATTGAATCGACTTTATCAATGGCAACGATATAAGAGCGGTGTAGGCGGAAGAATCTATCACTTGGAAGTTTTTCCTCTGCAATTTTCAGATTGAGACGAACTGTGTACGTTTTGGTATAAGTGTGTATGGAAATGTAATCGCCAAGTGCTTGAATATAAAGTATTTCAGAAGTTCTGATTTTTGTCAAAACATTTTTTTCTCTAATAAAAATAAAGTCTTTTCCTGGTAATTCAATCGTATTTTTGGAGGAGTCAAACAAACTTTGAGCGCGATTTACGGCTTTAATAAAACGTTCTTCTTTGATGGGGGAGACCAAATAATCCACGACATTGTATTCGAAAGCCTTAACTGCATATTCTGCTTTAGCAGTAATAAGAATAATTAGAGGTCTTGTTTCCAGACTTCCCAAGAATTCTAACCCGTTCATTTTTGGCATTTCGATGTCGAGAAAAACAAGGTCAATTGTATCTCTTTTCATTATATTGATTGCTTCCAATGGGTTTTCACATTCCGCAATCAAGTTCAAATATTCGAAATGAGAAAGCATTTCTTTCACCAAGGCCCGAGCCATAATGTTGTCATCAACAATTAGACAATTCATATTAAAAATATAGTTCTTAATGCTTGCAAAAGTAGGTAAATCTTTTTACTTATCACAACTGACTCTTCCTTAAAAAACTGCTATTTCAGTTTTTTCCGGCGGACTGATAACATTTGGAATCGGATTTTCGGTCTCGAGATAATCCAGATCAATATTATATTTTGTCCGCAACAAACCGCTGTATGCGGGACCCACATATTCGATTAGCGGATCGCATTTGTCATCGATGTGTGTGGTCTGTCTTTTTGTAAATTATTTTGCCCCATTTTATTTTATCCCAAATTCTTTCGTGAAAGAAGAAACCCACTGTAGAATATATATTGCTCACAATCATAAAACCCAAGGCAACTTTTATCTGTCCGGTAAAAATATAAATTGAGGTAAAATCAAGAATTAAGATAATTACCCGGTAAGTAACAGTTTTTAAAATAGACCTAGAAAGTGTCTCCGTTGCATGATGTGTTTCAGGAAGAAGTTTTTCTATCATTTCTTGAGGGATATTTATTTAATATCTGATTGCTATGGCAAAAGGAGAAACTGCATTAAAACCTGCACTTAGTGGAGCTGTTTCAACTGAAAGCTTCGTTTCAAGAAAGTGCATTTTCATTTTGCCGGCATTGGCTTTTTCAAAATAATACTTTTCAAACTTGTGAAAACTATATACAACTTTTCATACTATTTTATTATTTGCATCATTTAATTTTGACATTATTGCATACCAGAATTATTACGGTCCAAAGGTGAGTAATTATAAAACAAAAAGTTCTACACAATTTTAAAAAAGAGTTACATAATTTACACATTTAAATGTCTGGATGGAACGCGAACGACCGTGCTTTATGAGTGTTGTTTTGAAGTAGGGTGTCTCTGTTGTATTTTCGCGGCATGTTCGTCTGGAACCTAACCTTATTACCTTAGTAACATGGGATTTTGCTTACCAAACCATCAACCTTATTACCTTATTCCGGATTAGGGTATATTGAGTACAATTTACTGGCGTTATTAGTTACGATTCCTGTCATATATTTTTCGATCCTGATTCGTTGACTTTCCGCGATAAACGGATATCTGTTTTTGGTGATCAGAATAAGATGTGTGTATAAATTATTATATTCTATTTTCATTTTTACTGGTAGATTAGATTATAAAACGAATATTGTTCCGGTTTCTACAAAGGTACTGGATTTAACAACAATTGGTATCTCTGCGGTTTTAAATGGTGTTTTATCCCAATTCAAATAAGGTAATAAGGTTGGGGTTTTTAGCACGATTCCAATGTTACTAAGGTAATAAGGTTTGAGGCGTGAGGCAAACCTCATCAAACACGAAACACACAAAGTTATTGATCAAAAATGAGGACCTTACCGGGCTGTTTAAATCATTAAATTTTTCGTAGATGTCCCTGCGAGGAAGACAGGAAGTATTGTTATTATTCTCATTATAATACAAAAAGGGTCAGATTTCTCCGACCCTTCATGACCCCTCCCAACCTCCCCAAATGGGGAGGAGTTTAGTAGGGTGGGGGGTGCTATGCAGCGCTGAGCATAAAATTTCGCCCGATTTCTTTGCCGGGTGCGAAATGCAATCCTGTTTCTGTTACGGGTTTATAGCCTACAGCAGTTACGGTGGCGTTGTAGTCGCCACTCGCGATATTCAGGATAATGAAATTTCCGTTATTATCAGTCACCGTGTTATAAACAGCACCGCCCGAAATGTTCCGGATTTGAATCGGGACATTTGCGAGAGCAACACCGTTTGCATCGGTAACGACTCCACGCATCTTCGTGATGTTTCTACCGAGATCAGAAATAATACGTGAACTCTCGTAACCACCCACAAAAGAAGGATTGGTTGCACGAAGCGTCTGAACCATCGGATCCATTTGACCCATCAGATTTACTTTGATCAACTCTGCAAGCAGAAGATCTCGTTGCTTACCGGCCTCTTTTCTCGTTACAATTGCAAGCCTCGGATTTTGAAGAAACAATTGGTAGTTCGAACAGAGGGTTTGCAGGTTGTTAACATCCAGATCGATCAAACCAAAGGGTGTTGCGCCCACAAGGTTGGCAATCGCTTCTGTACTGATGATCTGACAAGCATCTGCAGCCTCCTGTTTTTTCATCCCAATCAGTTGTGATTTGGTGAAATTAACTTTTGACTTAAGAGCAATGTCACCATTCGCAGTCGCGAAAGCTACCAACGAGTTTCTGCATTTAACAGCAAGAATGATCATTTGTTCACGATCTTTTTTGCTGGCAGCCGTTATACCTTTCGTTCCTGTCATCGTGACCTGATCGTATTGATGGATCACGTTGCGTTTGTTTCGCGTATCTCCTAACAGAGGTGCGAAAGCAGAGAGTCCGGCTGTTGCACCGGTTTGTTGATCGCAGAACAATAAGAGCGAATCAACCATGTTCAGTTCATTACAAGATTTTCTTTTCATTTTTTTTGTTTTTGCATTGTTTAATTAATTTGTTTTTAATATTGAATTGTGTTTAATCGTAATCTCACTATGCGCATTCGTGATTGGTAATTTTTAATTCATATTATATGGTTTTAGTGTGTGATATATAATTATAATTGCTTACAAACATCGTGCCGGAATTCATTTGCTGATTTTGTTATTTTGTAATTTGGTGATTGGTTAAATGTATATATATAGCAATACACGCTCATACGCATTTTTGCATTTATGCGTCTTTGCGTCTTTGCGGGATAATAATATCAGAAGGTTAAGAACGGGCTGTGATTCGCTATTGGATAGCGTTTCACTGATAATGAACAAGAATGATTAATTAGTAAAGTTGTTCTCGATAAAGATCCCGTTTAGAGTTATGAGTTATATGTAGAGAGTTGCCTGCAACGACTTAATAGTGATTAGCTATGAATTTATTTTCAATTTATTTTGTGTTGAACGGAGAATTGTTTTTATTATTATGCGATCATTTAATTTTTATTGTTTCCAAACATAAATGATTGGGTTATTAATTTCCGAACATGAATGTCCGGGTTATTGACTTGTCGAAAACGGATGTTGTTATATATTATTATGTGCATGTGAATATTTTTTTTCGATGGACTTCGTCCGTCGCTGACATTGTTTGCCCTTTCAGGGCGGTTCCATTTAAGACCTTGCATGCAAGGTCTCTACAATAGTTAGATCATAAAAAAGCCAAAATGTTTAATGTGGTAGTGAAATATTTTTCGAAAAGATGCCAATTTCGATGTAAACTACTGAGTATCAGTCCAATTATTTTCAGTGGTTTATGCCTCGAAGGATCGAAGACGCGAAGTTACACGAAGAGTGCCAGCGGAATTTTCTCAGTTATCCGATTATCTCACCTTATTTTTGATTTTTTAACCTTTAATACGACGCAATGTTTGCTCACAAACTTGACCGTTCTCCCTTTACGGCAGCCGAAATGATAAGGTGGGGGGCAACAATTTTCTATGAAGGTTGAATGTGGTGAGGATAAAGTTTTTCTTTCACTTTCCTGACCAGTCTCATCATTAACAACATTCTGCCGTCCCTTGCCGGCCGGCAGGCAAGGGACGTCAAGGTTTAAGGTAGAATGAACAATTTCCATGTTTTTCAATTTCCAATTTCCGATTTCGGATTTCCATGTAAGGATAAATATTCAATTATATAATTTGTCACTTTGAAATTGGACATCGGGCTTGGGACATTGGACATTCTCCCACAAAGTTGTTGTGCTCTCCTCCGCCTGCCCCCACCAGAGGGGGAGATTCGGATTCTTTTCCTTGTGCAAGGAAAAGAATATTATATATATTTCCAATAAATTTATGATCAATAATTTATTGTTCCTATTCATATCTTTTAGCAAAAAGATATGAATTAAATTCTCCCCCTCCTGAGGGGGCGCAGGGGGAGGAAGTGCAGAATCTTAAGGTTCCGAACGGGCACAATGATAAGGTAGAAGTGGCGTGCTGTTTTCTAT
>JAHEYM010000240.1 GCA_023251595.1 Bacteroidota bacterium | reverse complement strand
GTGCAATTATCTTCCAAACTGAATATATTGCGGTAATTTCAAGATGGTATTTTGACCAGTTGGTTTAGCGAAACAATAGCCCATAGCATCCCAGAATTTAGGATTGTCAACAGAGCGGCGGACTGTTGTATAGTCGCCCCACTCACCCATTGTTGCTTCGCCGAGTCGGGAAATATGAATCATATTATCACCAAGAATTCCAACGCCATGTGTTGGAAAAATATCTTTCCCTCCAAATGTGCATGAAATACCAATTTCACCATCTTCATTTGCAGCGATCGAAGGATAAGCGAATGCGACTGTTGAGCCAAAGATCTGAGATTGATTAATGAGTTTGTAATTAACTATATCAATTTTTGCTATTTCAATATGCGTGTTTGGAAAGTTGTGGTTTGGTCCAGCGGTCCATGCAAAACTGACGTTGTTATTAGATCTGGCAGCACCTGTAATTGAGTTGCCGGGGAACTCTGTGGTCCAAGCAATATGATTAGGATCAGTGGTACTATTACCTCCCGGCCAAAGGTTGATATTCACTTTATGTGACACAACAATATTTTGTGATTCCTTCCATGAAAAGATCTGGAGTGAGTCTTTAGTGGCTCCTCTTATATGTCCTGCCCAGAAAACTTCATCACCCGTATCTTGCGACAAATGACTACCTCCGGCGGAGACGGAAAATTCGGGAGTTGTTGGAGTGAAGTGGATTGTGCCGCCGGCTACTAAATCCTGCAATGGTATTTTAACGACGAGCAACCCATTTTTTCCTGAATTAGAATTTTGACTTGCCGACCAATATAGAGAATTGTTTCCTACTGAAATATCCGGAAAATCAAGTGAACCTTTTAAGCCCAGGAAAACACCGGGTAAAGTTTCATTTGCTTTTTTGGTTCCGGAAAAAAAGCTCCAGAATTTCCAGCTTTTACCATTCGAAGCACGTACTGTTGCACCATCTGCAGCAGCAAGTCTCACGAGATTGGAACCTGAAGGGGGACCGTTATGTATATATACGAGCACCCAAATAAACAGATCGTATTTTGGAACATACTGCACTACCTGATCGCAACAGAGGGGTCCTGTTTGCGATGTTGTAATGTAATTGGGATTTTGGGGAACATCACTTTGACTCTGATAATTGGGAAATATGTTTGCAGGGTTTAAGTCAATCCAGGAAACTCCTCCATTCAGAGAAAGTTCTCCATAAGTATTCCCGGTATATAAAATAATATCACCATGTCTTGCCACACTCATGTCGGCCATTCGGTTGGGTTGACCGCCGACCGGTTGCACACGTTCAATTACGCTGTTGAATATTACTCCGGCAGGTGCCGCCTTTTGGGCCGTTTTCGGATCTGATTTTTCGTTACTCTTCTCGTTTGTTTTAGAAGGAATTGTGTCTCCACCCGGTGCAGATTTTTGAGAGGATTTAATCTCGGCGATTTTCCTGAACTGAGTTTCTTCAGCAGCAGGTTTAGCGTCGTTGTGCTCAAATAACACGGGGGTGAAACCCTTCTGAGGTTTAGGGAAGCAGGCGGTGCAGGTATCCCAATTTGCAGGGAGCTTATCTGAAGTTTTAGTCGTCTCAGCCTCAACAGTGAAAGTGGTAACTTTTAAGGAATCACCTCCTGATTGATCGTTTTTCGGAGGGTTAGTGGTGTGACACGCGACCAAAAATAAGCAACACGTGCCGATCAGAATCGGGTGGAGTAGAGGAAATGCGGGGAGTTTCATTGAGGGGTTGTTTGAATGTTGTTATTGGGAAGGTTGCATTAAGATCTGACAGGGATCAAAAATACACATTTATTTATTTGTATATTGTAAACCGAAAAAATTCCTGTTTGAAACGACGTTATTTATGTTATTTTGCTTTCAATGTTTTCACATATTCAAAGCTTTGATCGAAATAAGGTTTAAATTCCTTTATGTTCATTAATAGTTTCTCAGGAACCAAAACAAATTCTTTCTTCACGATGCCATAAGAAATGAAAAGCGTCGTTTTATATTTTTTAATAAACGCTTCTCTTGCTTTTTCCGGCAGCCGGATTCCGAATGATCCGTCTTTTTCGAAATATGAAAACATGTGTCCGTTGAAGGACGTGTAAGGGATCGTCGCTCCCTTTAATTCAATTTCGGGATGACTGTCGATTAGTTTTTTATATGCATCGAGTTTGTCAGGAGTAACATTACTCTTTTCTTTTTTTGTTGACATGGGATTTATTTGGTATAGATACGACTACGCACTTATTAAAATACAAATATACAGAATCTTAATTCGAAGTGAAAAGAATATTCAATATGTCAATAATCAATGTTCGATTCTCAGGTATATTCATACTTAAGGGGCTGGCTCAAAAGTCGAATTTAGCTACGAAGGCACAAAGGCGCCAAGAATTAAAATGATGAATTTCAATACTTTATAACCTGGCGCATTTGCGTCTTTGTGGCAAATAAACCCTTTTTGGTCAGCCCCAACGTTAATAGGGAGGAGACACACCTGAAACAAGACAACCACGGCGTGGTTGAACGGCGGCGATTAAAGGGCAACCGATTATTTGTTTTTCATCGATTACGTTCTTTTCTTATTAACTCTACCGCCCAGTTGCAAACACAGATCACTTCAGTTGGTCGCAGGGAATATTGCAAAACCAATTATTTATATAACGACCGTCTTCGTGATGACGATTTCCGCGGTGGGGTGGGAGGAAAAAAATCATCCCACAAATTTCATTAAGTGAAATTTGTGGGATGATTTTTTTCCTAACCTGTGCGCGAGATGCCCGTCATTGCGAGGGAGCCGATGATTCCGTCAAATAATAATTGCACAACTCCGGGCGACCGAAGCAATCTGATTATGGAAGCGGGCGGCAAGGTGAATGTTTAATGTCATAATGATTATTAATTTATATGCTCTCACTCTCTTTTCCTAAACCTGTTAAATGATTGCCAGTATTTGTCTTTGTAAATATCGTAAGAAATTTCGAGTTTTTTGGCATACTTTAATTCTGCATCGTATAATACTTTTGAGGGTTTGCGGAAATCGCGGCAGGCAAAATAAATCTCTCTTACGCCTTTTACAGATTGTCTGCCTATATTCAAATAACCGTCGGAGTCTTTTAGTTCCAGCATTAATTCTTTCTCGATATCGTTCAACATATTGTATGTAGCATTATCGGGGAGACCGTTATTCTTTGTGCCGTTGTATTTTATTTCTGCAACTACAATCCAGGGGTGCGATGATTTGCTATCCCACTCTAATAATTCGGTGTTGATGGTAGCGATCAATTTATTTCCGTCTTCGAATTCTGCCTCGAGTACCGCGTGTTTGTCGTTTTGGGTGTTACGTCTGACACCTTCATATTTTTCGATGAATTCTTTTTGTCGCCAGATCAGGAAGTCCTTAAGTTTCCCGATCGGTACAAGTTCTTTTTTTGCAGAATCTTTTCCGATAATTTCGAGATTGTCGATCGTTGTTGCAAAATTTAATTCACCAAGAAAATTGTCGAGAAATATATAGGTACCATTCGAAATTACCTGTTTATCTTTTTCGCTGTAGTCTGTGTGAATAACTTTGATGTCGATCTCGTCGGGGAAATTGTGGTGGTCGTTCGAATAAAAGAATATATTCTCCCGACTGAAATCGAACTTGTCCATTCTGATGGTTACATCTTCAATATTGAGCGAGGGTTTCAGCGCTGTAAATTTCCAACCGTCTATTGTTGGTGCAGCACTAACCAGTTCTTCAACAAAAACAATGTTTTTGGTAATTCCATCGGCTGTGAAAACCAACTCAACGGTGTTATCGTTCAGCATTCCCGTTAAATAATAATAGCCCTCTTTCAGTTCTTTTAGTTTGGGTGATAACTTACTGAAGAAATGATTTACCACATCTCCTTTCTGTTTAACCACAGAATAAAATGTTTTTTCGTTTTTCTGAAACCAGTTCCAGAACTCTGCATAAGAATTCACCGGTTCGGACTTTTTGGGGAAGAGAGAGGAGAGGAAGGGCATGGGGGGGAGTTATTAGAAAGTTAACGCAAATTTGCAATTCATTCAACAATATGCTGTTATTGATTGCCTTTTAATCTTGCGGCACCGTATAGTTTTTCAAAATACAAACTATCGTTAAAATCAAAACACCAATCGGTTTTCTCTTTAATGTATTTATTAGTTGCTCTGAAATTTCTTGATGAACCATCTTTCAAATATATTTCTATTTCGAAAGCAGGAAAATATTTTCTTGTTTCCTGAACGAATACCTTGTTCCATTCGTTAACGAAGGATTTAATTTGTTCATCTGTCAATTGTTTCCAAAAATATTTGATCGTATCGGGTGGAGCATTATTTTTTAATATCTCGATGGAAGAAATTTTCGATAATTCAAGTGGACTTTTATGAATTAGTTTTATCGGACTTGTATTTCCGCACGAAGTGAAGAATACAATGATAATTAATATTTGTGATGAAAATAATTTCATAAATCTGACGTTAGTTGCAAGTACTCGGTTTCACCTTCTTTGTTATAATTTCTTTTCCGTCAATTTTTAATGTCAAGCTCTCTTTTGTATTATCAATAATTCTTATATCTCCATAGTGCAACTGTCTATGATGATTTGCACAAACGGTTATTAAATTTGAAATTCCTAATGAACCTTGTTTAAGATGTGATACCGGAATAATATGATGAGTTTCAACGTAGTACTCTCCATTTGTCTTTTTAAATGCAAACGGGTTGTTTCCGATTGCTTCACATAACTTGCATTTATATCCATTTATGATTTTTATTGCTTGTGCTATTTTACCCCTTTCTATTCGTTTACTTATTACCTCTTTAACTTGTGGTGACGCATACTTGTATTTTTCTTCAAGCAGAATAATTTCATTTTCGTTGTCAGCGAAAACGGGTTCGATATTCTCAAAAATTTGTTCTTCATTACCCGTTAACTGAATAATCCTCTCAAATGTGCTCTTCTCAAGAGGCATCGAAGATGCTTGAAATCCACTTAAAAGGTATTTGTCTTTTTGAATATCATTGTCTGACTTGATGCTCTCAAGTAGTAAGGGGGAGTGAATGAGATTTTTTAAGTATCGAATTTCAACAATTGGCTTTTCTAGTTCTTTGTCGGTCCATTCTCTCCAAAATTTGTCAGGTTCATTCCCCCTTATTTTTGCGATGCTTAATATTTCAACTATCGCATATACTCCCGAAACTAGTTTAGGTCGTCCTTCAAGTTCCCTTTTCGTTCTCGTGTCGATGCCAACACGTATTATTGCTAACTGTCCAGGCTGAAAATGTTCCCTCTGCCAATCTGTAGTCTGATAAGTATCGTATAATTTCCCAGATTCTAAAAACTTGTCTATTTCCCACTTTTTGGGATTGCAAAAGAATGTCCAATAACCTGTATAGTTTATTGAATTAGCATTTCGATTACTTAATAAATTAACTAATTGATCTTCGTCGTCCGTAATTACGGAGTCTGCTTGTGACTGCGTCGCAACAATTGGTTCTTTGTTTTCTGGTGTTGACTGCGAAATTGAAGTCGAAATAGAAACTTTTTCCCTCATCTGATTGCCTATTATCCAGAGAAAAGAATGCGCATCTAATAGAGTTGTGTGACTATCTTTGGTCCGAAGAAAAGTTCTTACTTGCTTGATGATGTCAAGAAAGGTTTTGTAATTTTCCCATGAAGAATTGCCACTTGTCTTGAAGTTGGGGAGTCCAATTAACTCAAATATTTCGTCAAACTTTTGTTGGGAGATCGGCAAGAATGCTTCACTGTTTTTTATAAAAAAAAGATAGGCGATTAAATTATATGGCTGTCCATATTTTAAAAGTTCTTCAAAAACAAATTCGTCCTTTACGCCTTTCGATTTATAAAAATCAAATAACAACTTTTCAAATTCTATTGAAGGTTTGAATTTCGTGAAGTTCTCTTTTAATCTCCAATTATTTATTAAATTATTACTATAGGATAAGTATTTGTAAATGACTTTTGCTTTTATTGCTTTGCCAACAGTGTTATGAATTTTACCTTTTCCAATCTCTTCCTGTTTCCACTTGGCATTATTTATCGTCTCTCTTGCTTCTTTGAAAATCTTCTCCTTATACCTTTCTGCTTTATCGAAATATTTGCTTGTGCTGAAAGAAATAAATGTTTGTTTGTCTTCATACTCAATAAATTTAACAAACTCATCGAATCGCTTCTGTAATATTTCGTGTCGTACTTTCAATTGTTGTTCTATATCCATGATCTTGCTAATATTTTTTTTTAAAAGACTCCTTCACTTACTAAAGCGATAAATGCCACTTCAAAGGTAATGCTTTTCGGAAAGTCAAGAAATAACAGTGTGGGGTATTATTGGGCGGGGGTTTTCAATGTCCCCTTCGACGGCGCTCAGGGCAGGCAATTTCCCACGCCAGATGTCCAATTTCCAAGTAATGTCCGGTGTTCAAGTATTGTTCATGTTCATTTCCTTT
>JAHEYM010000239.1 GCA_023251595.1 Bacteroidota bacterium | reverse complement strand
TCGGTAAATATAAGTGCAAGCGGTTCTGTCATGATATCTTCAGACATGACTGTTTCGGGTACTTTAACATTTACGGCCGGATATATTAATATTGGTAACAATACACTTACAATTGGTGCCGCTGGAACCATTACAGGTGCGTCAGGAACTGCTTATATAATTACCGGAATTACCGGTTCACTTTCAATGTCAATTGCTGCAGGCGCTTCTCTTGCAACCAGTTTTCCAATCGGAACTGCTACGATGTATTTTCCGGCAAGTGTCACTTTAAGTTCAGGTTCAGCATCCGGAAATGTGCAAATTGGCGTTTCTTCGGGGGTGTATGCAAGTGGAACTTCAGGTATGCTTATATCTGCTACGCAGCCTCTTGTTGACGCTACATGGAATGTGCATTCTGATATTTCTTCAAACCTCGATTTAAATCTTCAATTGATTTGGTGGGCCGCTGCCGAAGTGAATGGTTTTATGCGTTCCAATTCCCGCATTGCACACTACATCGGAGGAAGTTGGGATGCCAGTGCTCTCGCATCTGCTACCACTGTTATGGGGGGAATGTACGCCATAGACAGAGCGCATCTGACCTCGCTCAGCCCATTCTCCGTATTTGATCAAAATACGGTGACAGGACTGGATGTGACGGATATTTATCCGGAAATTAATATATATCCAAATCCGGCCAGCGAACGCATCGTGATTGATAATTTGGATTTTTCATCGGGTGCAGTCTCTGCGGAGATTATTAATGCGACAGGACAATTGGTTGGTATGTATAAATTCCCGGACGTGGATAATAGCATTCCAATAAACGAATTACCGGGTGGCAACTATTTCATCAGGTTCTCTAATGAGAAAATGATCTCCATGAAACAGTTTACAAAAATGTAAGCTGAAAAGTGATTTTTCTCACAGCCGGTCTGATCTATCAGACCGGCTTTTTTATTATAATAAATAACCAAATTTGGAATATAAATGATATAATTATTTAGTGTTTATATATAACAATTTCCGGGACGTGGTGAATTATTTTTGTATCAGAGTAATCCAGTCATGGCAATAAATAAAATAAAATGAAAGCGCTAAAATTGATTCTGGGTTCCGTATTTATTTTTTTCACTGTGTACACGGAAGCACAGGTTTCAGTAGGAATTGGTATCGGAACCCCGCCACCGTGGGGACCTGTTGGATATGCGGATGTAAGGTATTACTACCTTCCCGATATTGAGGCTTATTTTGATATTAATACTTCCTTGTTTATTTATTTTAACGGCAGTACCTGGATTAATTCTCCATCTCTTCCTCCTCAGTATGTTAATTACAACTTGTATAACGGCTACAAGGTGGTTATTACTGACTATCATGGTCCGACACCCTATGTTTATTTTAATGAGCACCGTCAGAAATATGTCAGAGGCTACCACGGAACTCCGCAAAAAACATATAAACAGGAAAATGAACAAAGACACGGAAATCCGCCACACAAAGGAAGAAAATAAAAGTTAGCTCCAAATAAATTAAACAATTAAAAACCAAAAAAGATGAAAACTAAACTACTGTTCGTAATCGTACTGATTGCGATTATTAATGGAATCCATGCACAGGGCGTGTGTTTTGGAATAAAGGGAGGACTTAACCTCGAGAATATTACCGGGTTAACGCATGGTTACGGCGTAGTCGGGGTTACCGAAAATGAATCTGCGAAAATGACATTTGGATTTCACGGAGGTGTATTTGCCGATTTTTGGTTGAACGAACATTGGGCTATTGTTCCCGAAATATTATATACGACCGGAGGTTCAAAAAAAACAATTAAATATACATTTGACGGAGTCACCTATTCAAAAACAGGGACCATTGGTTTAAGTTATATTCAATTTCCTGTTTTTGTTGACTACAAATTTAATTCTGGTGTATATCTGGAAGCCGGACCCTATGCTGCCTTAATGGTCGGAGTGACTTCGAACTATACCACTACCGGTGATAACGGTTCGAGTGTTCAGGTAATATCCAGTTCAGACACATCAAATAATAATCTCGACCTAGGTCTTGGTGCCGGTATAGGTTATAGATTTAATATGGGATTGGGATTTAATTTCAGATATAATCTTGGTCTAACCGCCGTATATAAAGATACCAGATTTGATAATGCGGGTGTTTTGTCTACCCAACCCGCTTATGGGAAAAATGGTGTGTTACAATTTTCTATAAGTTATATATTGGGTTGTACGCATAAAGCTGCAAAAGAAAAAGTTGAGGTGAGACCGGAACCTATTCCACAGGCTGAGGTTATTCCTGTTCCGGAAGTAAAGGATAAAGATGTTGAATTTTCGATCGTTCCACCGAATTCAGTCCCGGGTCAGAGGGTCGAAAATGAAACGCTTCCAATGCGTGATTATGTTTTTTTCGATGCAGGCAGTACTGAAATTCCCGTCAGATATAATATATTGTCAAAAGATCAGGCAAGAGGTTTTAAGGAAGAACAATTGCAGGATTGTAAAAAAAATCCAGGTACCCGTGTATCAAGACAATTAAGTGCTTATTATAATGTATTAAATGTTGTAGCAGATCGCATGAGGAGACACCCATCCGCTAAAATAACTTTGATTGGATCATCGGCAGGAAAAGGGAGCGAAGTCGGAACGGCAAATGCAAATGCTGTAAAAAAATATCTTGTTAATACTTTTGAGATAGATGAAGC
Organism: Bacteroidota bacterium; assembly: GCA_023251595.1. Lineage (GTDB taxonomy): Bacteria > Bacteroidota > Bacteroidia > AKYH767-A > JABDAW01 > JAHEYM01. Next base: position 3,807 of record JAHEYM010000239.1, on the reverse strand, counting down.
AAGAATTACAGTCGAAGGTCGGAGTCAACCTATCGTCTCATCCGAATATCCTAATGCTACAGCTGATCTTAATCTTACGAGTGCAGAAGACAATAGAGTTGATATAGTAAGTGCTTCACCCGATCTTATGACAGAAGTGAAAGGCAACTCCGCTCTATGTCTCAAACCCATAGAAGCCATCGCGTTGGATGGAAGTTCACAGGAAGATGCACCTGTTGTGGTGAATGTAACCGGAGCGGGTGAGGCTCTGAGTTCCTGGTCGGTTGAAGTTTCTGATGAACTTGGAGGTGTTCAGAATTTCGGTCCGTTTACAAGCGATAGAGAAACAATTTCCGGATCTGCAATTTTGAAAGATAATCAAGCCGGTAGTTACAAAATCGTATTGACAGGTCAGACAAAAACCGGTAACTCTATTCGGAAAGAAAGTCAGTTTGGATTAATCCGAACCGCCCCACCTGTTCCACCGGAACAAACCTTCAGCATTCTTTTTGAATTCGACAAATCCAAAACAGTCGGAACATACGATAACTTTTTAACAAACACAGTTGCGCCCCTGATTCAACCAAACTCAACCGTTATTATAAATGGTCATACTGATATTGTTGGTGAAGAAGCATATAATCTGAATCTCTCGAAAGAACGTGCAAAAGAAGCACAGAAAGTTCTTGAAAGCGCAGTAGCAAAATCCGGCAAAAAAGGTGTTGTTTTCAGAACAAATGGTTTTGGTGAAAGTAATCCGATGTTCGCGAATACATTACCTGAAGAACGATTTTATAACAGGTCTGTAGATATTGATATAAGTTCCGGGAATATGGCAACCGGCTCACGTTAAAAATTAATTCCCATGAAAAAGTTGATTTATTGTTTAATTGCAACATGTCTGGCAATTACATTTCAACCGCTTCAATCTTCGGGAATAAATATATCCGTATCAACATCATCTTTCATCGTTTCTAAAGCTGCAGAATCCGAAGGACAACGATGCACCCGTAGGTTAAATGAAATACTTGCAATGGATAAATCAAAGTTATCACCAAATGAAATGAAAGAGTTGAGAAAGGAGGTGATCTCAATAAAAGATCACCTCCAAAAATTGGACAATGGAATATATCTCACATCGGGTGTTATCATCGTCCTCTTGCTGCTTATGATTGTTTTTATGTAATAAATTTGATATTAAAAAGCAAAAAAATAAATTGTTATTCTTAAAATTAAATAAGATGAACTATCCTGATCTGGGGTCAAAAAAACTCCCCCAAATAGTGCCACCTACTTCAAACGATCACACCGGATTGGACAAAGATGCTGATCATACGTCCAGTGATTCCAATAATGATAAAACTGACCCCTCAACAAAGCCCGGTGAAGAAAAGAAATTTGAAAGACCGGCGAGAGAACCCGATCCGGACACCACGAAGAAAGACACAGATGCTGACAAAACAAAAAAATAATCTATTCTAATTAATACTCACAACTTAAAAAAAACAAAATGGAAAATTCAACAAGTAGCACAGGAAAAATAATCGGTGCCTTAGTTATCGGCACTGCCGTTGGAGCATTACTCGGAATTCTATTCGCACCGGCTAAGGGTTCCAGAACCCGCAAAGCAATTTCTGATAAAGGAGAAGATTTTGTTGAAGATATTAAAGACCGCTTCGATGAATTTCTTGAAACTGTAAAAAACGAATATGAAACAATGAAAGAAAGAATTCATTTTACATCAGATGGTCATTCCAATAGGGAACATGCTAAAGCAAAATAGAAACAGGTTGGAAAAGACATATATTATACCAATTCTGATTTAAGCACGTCAATTCCTTCCCAAATATCCAGGAAAGTATTATAAAGCGGTACAGGTGCAAATCGTATCACGTCAGGTCCGCGCCAGTCCGCGAGAATTCCATGTTCCATTAATTTATGATGAACTTCTTTGCCGTTATTTTTAATAACAATAGATAATTGGCAACCACGCTGATTCGAATCAGATGGTGTTATTATATTTAATTTTTTTTCACCCGAATCATTATTAATTTCATTTAATAAATATTCAAGATAACCTGTCAGGAGTTTACTTTTTTCGAGAAGTCGATCCATTCCGGCTTCTTCGAAAATTTCGAGTGACGCACGATGCGCTGCCATCGCGAGAACGGGCTCATTGCTGATCTGCCATCCGTATGCACCCGGGGCAGGAATAAATTTCTCCGGCATTGTAAATCTTGTTTTCGGATCATTTCCAAACCAACCCGACAATCGTGGATAATCGGCTTTTTTTGCATGTCGCTCATGGACGAAGATCCCTCCTACTCCACCCGGTCCGGAATTCAAATATTTATATGTACACCAACATGCAAAATCCACATCCCAAGTGTGCAATTGTGTATGGACATTACCCACAGCATGCGCAAGATCGAAACCCGCGAACGCACCATGTGTGTGAGCGGCGGCTGTAATTGCAGGCAAATCAAAAAATTGTCCGCTATAATAATTTACAGCTCCAAGCATGACGAGCGAAAGAGAATCGCCATGAAGATTAATTGCATTAATAACATCTTCATGTCTTACGGTTTGTTCACCTTCACGCGGCTTCAATTTAATAACAGATTCTTCCGGATCAAATCCATGTAATTTAACCTGCGAATCAATTGCATATAAATCGGATGGAAATGCCTGGGCCTCGCATATAATTTTATTTCGTCGTTGATCGGGACGATAAAATGAAATCATCAGTAAATGCAAATTTACCGTCAGACTATTCATAATAGCAACTTCCGAATCTCGTGCACCTATAATTTTCGCCATCGTACCCACTAATTTCTCATGATAAGAATACCATGGATTGGCAGCTTGAAAATGTCCTTCAATAGCGAGTTCTGCCCAATCCTTTAAATCCTGATCGATATATTGTTTTGCAGATTTTGGTTGAAGTCCGAGCGAATTACCACAAAAGTAATTCACCTCACGACCATTTAGTATTGGAATGTGATAACGATTTCGAAAACCTTTTAATGGATCGGCAGCATCCAATTGAACTGCGAAATCTTTTGTATTTTGATAATGCATATTTTCCTTTTTTTTTCTTCTGAGACTCCGTATTTTTTTTATTGGCTGCGAAGACGCTAAGGCACAAAGGTATTATGATTCGTCTAGAAGTCTTTGCGGCTTTGCGTCTTTGCGGGAATATAATTATTCTTTTTCATTATCCTCGATGAAGACACAAAGGTAATAAATTCTCCTAATTCCTAATTCCTCATTAACCCCACAGCTTCTTTCACGGTCTCCATCGGATATTTACAAGTTTTATTCTCGCAAACATAGATAAGTGTTTTACCTTCTTTGTATCTTCCTACCAGCATTGGCAAAGAACTTTTTCCTTTGCTCCCTGCAACTATCATATTTGGAATATAATTTTTATATAATTCCAAACTTTTTTCACAAACATCTTCACCACAAATAACAACTTCATACAATGGAGACAATTGTTGCAATAAAAGAATTCCCCAATTGGAGTATCCGCTTCCATAGCGTTTCATGTCATCCTTTACATTATTCAACATCTGAATTGCGATTTTGGTGAAGTTCTTATCTTCATAATAATTTCCCAACAGAAACAAGGATTTTGCCATACTCGAGTTGGATGAGGGAATAACATTATCCATAATTTCCATTTTCCTGGCGATGAGTCCCGTATGTTGATCGCTGGTAAAATAAAACATTCCACTTGTTGCATCATAAAAATGCTGAACCGCAATATTGGCAAGAACTCTTGCTTTATTCAACCATTTCTCATCTAAGGTTGCCTGATAAAGT
>JAHEYM010000238.1 GCA_023251595.1 Bacteroidota bacterium | reverse complement strand
TATCTCGGCAACATCTTCCGGATCCGTCTGTAGCGGGAGTTCCACCACTCTCGTTGCAGGCGCCGGAGGTGCTCTGAGTTTTGATGGAATTAATGATTATGTTGAAGTAGCAGATGCGGTATCATTAAATGCATTTCCTCTAACTGTTTCTGCGATGGTGAAAACATCTAATGCCGGAACCGGAAATTACGGTATCATTACTAAATATGTAGCCGGATCTTATAATGGATATAATATATTTATGAGTGCCGGTCATGTGTATGCTTTTTATTTTGCAGATAACTCAAATTATTGTTTTGATTTCGGTTTGGGCTCTCATGCGATAGATGGAGGAGTGATCAATGATAATCAATGGCATCAGATTGCAATGACAGTTGATGCTACGGGATTAAGTATATATGTAGATGGAGTGTTGAAAGATTTTCAAACGTGGACAGGAACTCCCGCAGCTTGTACTACGACGCAACCTCTTTACTTCGGCAGATATGGAAGTGGTTATTTTACCGGTCAGATGGATGAGATTCGTCTTTGGAACATTGCCCAAAGTGCAGCCACTTTACTTGCGAATATGAATGTTCCTGTTCCATCAAATTCAGCGAATTTAAGCAGTAATTGGAGATTTGATGATAGAGCAGGATCAATCGCAACAGACAATACCGGAAATAGTAACACAGGAACTCTGAAAAATGGTGTAACGCGTATATCATCAACTATTACAGTAAATTCAGGAATGAGTTACGTCTGGAGTCCTTCTACCGGACTGAGTGCGACAACCGGCGCATCGGTGGATGCTACACCGCCCTCCGATCAAACCTATATAGTTACAGGAACGGATGGAAATGGTTGTACAGCTACGGCCTCAGTACCGGTGACACTTCACACAAGTCCGACGGTCACCTTAGATCCGTACGCTGATCTTTGTTTGAACGCTTCACCCTTATCGTTGACAGGTGGAAGTCCCGCAACAGGTATCTATTCAGGAACCGGTGTTACAAACGATGTTCTGTATCCTTCGGTTTCGGGTGCAGGAACTTTCAGTATTAACTATACATATATAGATGGAAACGGATGTACAGGCGTTGCCACACAACCATTGACTGTAGCTTATGCCACATCCTGTGTGCCCACTACACAACTTGCAACGGGCTATTGCAATACGACGGTGAACAGCATGAACGACCGGCTCTATTTTGATTGGGTTCCCGGCGCCACAAATTACGACATCAATGCAGTATGTGCATTTACGGGTTTTGATCAGACCTACACTGTGGGGGCGACTACTGCTTTCAGAATGTCAAATTTTCCCGGCATGATGAATGGGGTTACATACAATGTTCGCGTGAGGGCGAAAGTGAGCGGCGTATATGGACTGTACGGATCTGTTTGTACAGTTACATTGCCTCCCATTCCGGCGTCACATCTTGCCACAGGATATTGCAATTCGACATTATCAACCATGAATGACAATATATATTATAATAGTGTTGTCAACGCTACCAATTACGATATAAATGTGTCGAACACTTCACTGGGTTATGATCAGACCATCACTGTCGGTGCAGTTACTTCTTTCAGGATGACTAATTTCACAGGTATCGCTTTCGGAACTGTTTACGATGTGAAAATCAAAGCAAAATTATTCGGAATTTATGGTCCCTATGGACAGGTTTGTTCCATCACTACATCCAATGGTCCTACTACACAATTAGCTGCAGCTTATTGCGACGGGAGTGTGTCATCACAAAACGATCATATTTATTGGGACTGGCTTCCAAATGCAACTAATTATGATGTCAATATTACTGACACACAAGTTTTGGGTATTCAATCTACACCGCATACTACGATTTATGACCAGACCAGAACTTTTGGTTCTGCTACAGTTTTTAGATTGACAAATTTCTCCGGAATTCTTGATCACACAACCTATTCTGTAAAAATTCGGGCCAAGATTAATGGTGTATATGGAAATTGGGGATCATCTTGCAGCATCCAGGCGGGTGGACCTCTAAGACTTGCTTCTTCCCCTGCAATTGATACAGAAAATACTCTTTCTCCTTCTGTTTCTCTTTCTGCCTTCCCGAATCCTTTTACCGATAATCCAAATATATTATTCACTTCCGACGATCATTCACCCGCACAATTAACTATATATGATCTTGCAGGAAGAAATATATATACATACAAAAACTTCCCCGTAAACGTAGAGATGCAATGCATCGCGTCTCTATGTTTACAACCGGGAATGTACCTGATAGTTGTTCAACAGGGCGAAATCAAAAAGACGCAGAGAATTGTGAAGACGAAGGAATAGTGTGTCCCTTCCGGTTGCCAAATGCTTTCACCTATTGCGCACTCATGAATGTTGCACATATATATGTAGGGGAGAGTATCGGACACAAGGGTAAAATAAATGCTGTTCCTTCTGTATTCCTCGGTCATATGAAAATCAGTCAAAAAATCGGCTGCAATACTTGATAACTCTGCATTTGTATTTTTGAATTGGGTGTCCCTGCCGTATTTTCGAGGCATGTTTTTCCAACAAACCAGTACTCTGTTTTCGATAGTGATTTACGTTTGTTTTTCTCACATTTTCGACCTTATTACCTTAGTAACACGGGATTTCTCCTATCAAGCCTTTAACCTTATTACCTTATTTCCACAGGAGAGTCTGTTCCTGATTCGCGTATATTGAGTACAATTTACAGGCGTTATTAGTCACAATTCCGGTCATGTATTTTTCGATACCGGATTTAACAACAATTTGTATGTCTGCGGTTTTAAATGGTGTTTTATCCCAATTCAAATAAGGTAATAAGGTTGTGGTTTTTAGCACGATTCCAATGTTACTAAGGTAATAAGGTTTGAGGCGTGAGGCAAACCTCATCAAACACGAAACACACAAAGTTATTGATCAAAAATGAGAGCCATAGCAGACTGTTTATATTATTCAATTTTTCGTAGGTGTCCCAGCGAGGAAGACAGGAGAATCGTGAAGACGAAGGAATAGTGTGTCCCTTCCGGTTGCCAAATGCTTTCACCTATTGCGCACTCATGAATGTTGCACATATATATGTAGGGGAGAGTATCGGACACAAGGGTAAAATTAATGCTGTTCCTTCTACGCTGCGGTTGTGCTGCGACAAATATTTTACTTTCTTTTCGCTTGATCGCAAAGAAAGTAACAAAGAAAAGATCAAGCCTGTTGAATTTTACGGCGCAACTCTTTTTCTGCGATTTTGCTGAACAGTCCCCTATCCATTTCCGAAGATCAATTCATTCCTAGCGGTCGTAGGGAATATTGACATGTTGAATATTGATTAATCTTTCATTAATTTCTTAATTGTTATTCCCTTGTCGGTAGTAGCTTTTATAAAATATATCCCGCTCGAAAAATCTGAAATATCAACTGTTAAATGATTATCTTTTATTTCCAATCTTTTTAAGAGTTGTCCTTCAATATTTGAAATTTCGATGACGGCTTTTTCTGCTGTTTCGATTGTTATATTATTGGTTGTTGGATTGGGATATATAGAAATAAAAGGTGATTGATTTGGATCAATAATTCCGGTTGAACCGATTACATTTATATAAGCCATCGTGTTGGTTGTTCTCATTACATTAAAGGATGAATCGCAAAATGTACTTGAGCATCCTGTAGAATCTGTTATTGTTAAACAAATATTATATAAACCTGTATTTGCATAAGTATGTGTTGGGAAAGCAATATTATCGGTATTACCATCACCCCAGCTCCATAAATAAGTAAGAGGACCGTTACCACTTGAGCCGTTTATTGCAAAGTAGTGATGAAGATTTACGCTGTCGGGATAAAGTACAAAATAAGCGGAGCAAGTTGGTGCCGGAGTACACAAAGCGGCTACCTGTACCGGTGTTGTTCTCATCGTAGTTGTTCCGTCGCCGAGGTCACCTTGAGTATTAGCTCCCCATGCCCATAAAGTTCCATCATTTTTCATGGCGAGTGAGTGCTCCATTCCGCCTTGAATCGAAACAATTCCGGATAATCCGCTTACCTGAACCGGAACATTGCTGTTTGTAGTGGTTCCATTTCCAAGTTCACCTTCGCCATTATATCCCCAAGACCAAACGGTTCCATTGCTTTTTAATGCGAGGGTAAAGTTTGAACCGCTCGAAACGGCGATAATCCCCGTCAGACCAGCGACCTGCACCGGAACATTTCGGTTGGTTGTTGTGCCATCTCCAACTTCACCATACATATTATCTCCCCATCCCCAAACGGTTCCATTATTTTTCAAGGCTACTGAATGATCATCCCCACCGGCAATATCCGTGATACCTGTAAGACCGGTTGTCTGAACGGCCGAAGTAGGAGTAGTGGTTGTTCCGTTTCCAAGATCGCCAAAGGCATTTTCTCCCCAGCAATGCACTGTTCCATCACTTTTAAGAGCCAAAGAATGATATCCGGCCGCCGCAATTTTAATAATTCCCGATAAACCCGTGACCTGAATTGGGGTAAGACTTGTTCCACCCGATGTGCCATTTCCGAGTTCATTGTTACCGTTATTTCCCCAAGCCCAAACGGTTCCATTATTTCTTAGTGCTATAGAATATAATCGTCCGGCTCCTATCGCGGTAACCCCGGTGAGAAAGCTGACTGGTACAGCAACATTACTACTCGTTGTAGTTCCATTTCCAAGCTCACCTTGAAAATTCATTCCAAACGACCACACGGTTCCATTACTTTTCAATGCAAGAGAATGTTCCCACCCGCCACTGACAGCGATCATCGAGCTTAATCCGGTGCATTGAACGGGCGTACTACTCGACGTGCTTGTCCCTTGTCCGAGTTCACCTGAGTTCCCGTTTCCCCATGCTCTGACCGTACTGTCGCTACAGATCGAAAGCGAGTGCATACCGGCGGCTGAGTATTTTTGTGCATTCGCGCACAAGGTAACAACAGAGAATATTGTCAGGAAGTAAAGTTTTAAAGAGTTCATATTTTTTTTATTAATGGTTTGAATGAATAGTAAGCAAACATTGACGGACAAAGGTGACCACTATATGTGGAAATAGAAAATAATCGAATGGCATATTAAGAAGAAAAGATGGTATGATAAAATGAGGAAAAGCTTCTCGAAGAACCCAACATCGCTCTCACGGGACTTTTTTCAGAAAACCTTTTTTCCTTTACCGGTTGTGATTAAGCTGAATAAACTTTGCTCAACAAGCATTTCCCAGGCACCTGAACAATCTCCGTAACATTGAAACTTTGGAACTAACCCAATATGTGTGAAACGCAACTGTGTCTTGCCATTTATTTCCTCTATTTCAAAAATAATTTTTGTGCCGTTCCATTCCGTTTTGTTTTTAAAGGAGCTCAAATTGCTATCGGTAACGAGCCAAACAACTTTTTCATTCGGAATAATTTCAACTAATTTTTGTTTAGAATAATGGATGTCGGCCATACGGTAGTCAAACTCGTCATTCAGTTTTTCTGAATTGCCTTTAATTTCACCTTGCCACCAACCACGAACATTGTTAATGGCATTGAAAACCTCTGCCGGAGAATTCCCAACTAAAATAGTCGTTGTAAAATCTGTTGTTGTCATTTTTAATTACTGTTTGTATTGTTGACTTGGAACATTAAACATCCATCGTATTCCAAACCTGTCAAGGCATACTCCCCAATAACCCCAAAACTCATCGTGAGGTGCAACACAGTCAGTGCTACCTTGCGAGAGTGCATTGTATATCCTGTCGGCTTCTTCTTTCGTATCGGGTTCTAAACTAATAGTTGTGTTGTTACCGATAGTTAATTTGTGTCCCATACTTTCAAGCATGTCAGTTCCCATGATGTTTGTGCCTCCTAAAATCGGAAGGGATACATGCATCACCATTTTTTTTCAGCGTCAGAAAGTTGTGGTGCTCCGTCCTGTTGAGGCATGTCTCCCATTCGCATGATAGGTGCTGCCCAATCTGTTTTGAAAACCGATTTGTAAAAGTTAAATGCTTCCTCTGTGTTGCCTTGAAAGTTCAGGTAGATGTTTGTTTTTGCCATTTGATTTATTTTTTAAGTGTCCCTCAATAATTGCTGCTAACGACCAGGTCTTTATGAAGTGCCGTTAAAGGCACAAATATACGGATATTGTGATAAACTGTTAGAGGTAGTGCCTTTTTTGGTAATTATTCTTTTCTGAGATATATTAGGTTTTTTAGAGGTTCTGTTTTTTGGGGGAATGGAATAGTTACGATAATTTCTTTTAATCCATATTTTGGAAAATCTGCGGTTACTTCTGCAGCGGCGGCTGAAAGATTTTCTAAATCGTCTTCGGTTGCAGTTGAATCAAAGACGCATTTCCATAAAATTATGTCATCGTTTAATTCAATTGATACGGTTCGTAATGACGGCATCACACATCCCCACAGAGCTCTGACGCTACTTAGAATAAGTTTTTGATCTTCCACAGTTCTCAATTTGTTTGCAATTTTATTTTATATTAAATAAAGTTTCTCCAGGATAT
>JAHEYM010000237.1 GCA_023251595.1 Bacteroidota bacterium | reverse complement strand
TCATTAAACTTTTTATTTTTATATTTTGCGATATATAATTTTTCAGTTTTACGGAGAAGTTCCGCCGGCTTCATATTGAGTTTCATCAACAACTTTTTCATTTCCTGAAAAGTGGGTGTTTCGCTGAGATATTCAATGATGCCCGGTTTGACTCCATTTTCTTCAAGCAACTTCAGCGTCTCGCGACTCTTGGAGCAACGTGGATTATGATAAATTGTAATCGTTGCCATGTATATATATTAATGTGAACCGTATTCCATGAGATAAGCTTTCAAAAATTCATTCAGATCTCCGTCCAATACATTTTGCACACTCGATGTTTCGAGTCCGGTGCGAAGATCTTTAACTAATTTATATGGGTGAAGTACGTAGTTTCGAATTTGAGATCCCCATTCAATTTTTTTCTTTCCCGCTTCAGTTGCAGCTTTTGCTTCATTGCGTTTACGAATCTCGAGTTCATATAATTGCGACTTCAACATTTTGATCGCTTTCTCTTTATTCTGCATTTGACTTCTCTCCTTCTGACATTCGATAATAATTCCTGAAGGTCCATGTTTCAATCGCACTGCAGTTTCAACTTTATTTACATTTTGTCCGCCTTTTCCACCCGAACGAAAAGTTTCGAAAGTTACATCGGCAGCATTAAAATCAATATTAATTGAATCGTCCACCATTGGATATGTATATACAGAGGCGAATGAAGTATGCCGTTTCGCGTTACTATCGAAAGGAGAAATCCGGACAAGACGATGGACACCATTTTCACTTTTCAGATAACCGCAGGCATATTCGCCTTCAATTTCGAGAGTACAAGATTTAATTCCTGCCACATCGCCGGGTTTAAGATCAATTTCCGATACTTTAAACCCATTTTTCTCACCCCAAAGAATATACATTCTCATGAGCATTTCGGCCCAATCCTGACTTTCGGTACCACCTGCTCCGGAGTTGATCGTAATAATAGCGTTTAAGTGATCTTCTTCACCGCCCAGCATATTTTTAAATTCGAGATCTTCAATCTTCTTTACAGTTTCCGCCTGGGCTTTATCAACTTCAGCTTCAGTAGCTTCGCCTTCTTTCTGAAAATCAAAAAGCACTGATAAATCATCGAAAGACGCGGCTACGTTGCCAAAAGCGTCCGTCCAATTCTTTTTGAGTTTAACGGCACGGAGAAGAATCTCGGCTTCTTTGGGGTTATCCCAAAAACCGGGCTCGTGAGAAAGTTTTTCAGATTCGGCTATTTCACCGAGTTTGCCATCGATGTCAAAGATGCCTCCTCAAAGCTTCGACACGTGCTCTCAAGTCTTTTAGCTGTTCTATAGTCATAGTGGCGCAAAAGTAATGGTTTGGGAGGGGAATAACAAGGGTTTGAATAAATTTGTGAAAATCGTGTCAAACTGATAATTATCATTTCAACAGATATTAATTCTAAGTATTTTTGAACTTCAAAATGATAAAAAATGATACGTTATCTTACAGACGACTCCCCTTTTTTTGTTGCAAACAAAAAATATTGTGAGGATATTGAAAACAAACTCCGGTCATTGAATATTGATTGCTCGGGAGAATGCAACAGTTTCGGATATGATATTGAGGGAACTTTTATTAAAAACAGCTTAACTTATACCCTAAAATTCCACAAACATCAAAGCACACAAAATGCTGTTGTAATTCCGGTGAATGCAATTGACTATGCGGGGGTTGAAATACTAGTGAAGGGGCTGGATAGAAATTTATCGTTGAGCGACAAAAATTCCAAATACAAATTACACAAAGACACGCTGAGTTGCAAAATGCATTCGCCGAAAATTGATCCGGCAGAATTAATTGCAGATATTGAACAAACTTTAAAAAGTTTGGGTTAGGAGAAGTTTGATCGCAAAAATCAAATGCGATCTCCCGAAAAAACGGGACAAGTTGTGAGCCAAATATTTTTCTCACAGATCACTCAGATAACCACAGATCGCGGACGAAGTTTCCCAAGCAATTCGTGACAATTTGTGAAATTAGTGTCAGGTGTTGCTTCAGGTTTATTATTTTTGCTACAATTCATTTTTAGAACAGATTTGATGAAAAAACTGTTTTTTCTCATATTTTGGATTCACTTGATGAATTTTTATCTTTCTGCACAGTCTGACAGTCTGAGTGTTATCAGGAAAATATCAGTTGATTTTTCGTGGTGTGCGGTTGAATTTTCTCCCTATACAGGATTAGTTTATCCGTCTTCAAAAACAAAAGTATTTCCTTATGAAATCAATGCGATATATAAGTACGGAAGATTTATTTTCGGGCAGGGATATGCCAGATTTGCGTACGCAGATAGCGTTCCGGTGTGGGCAGTCGGAAACGTATATAAGAAATACCCAACAAACGGTCATGGTTCCATTTTCTATACGAAATTGGGATATAATTTATACACGCATAAGAAATGGGACTTCATGGTTGATCTGGATTTTGGGATCAATTATTTTCAATCACCGGTTTACAAAAACAAACGATTTTTTGCCAGACCCGAGATTGATTTTGCATATCAATTAAGCGGATCATATAAGGTGTTTTTTCGACCCTCAATACAATTCGGCGGCAATAATTTATATACAGTTGTGAATATTGGTATAAAGAGGTCTTTTGTAAAAGGAATGTTTTCCACAAATTCAAATGCCACAAATCAAGAGAGCAAAGAACAGAGGATAGATAAAGGATTGTTTTTGGAATTTTCTGTGGGTGCTCATGTGACAGTACCAAAGATTACATCTTCAATTTATACTTATTATGACGATCAAAAGATTGTTGGAATACCGAACGGAGTCAGATTTTTCAAGCAAAAAGAAGGATTCAGATATGGAGTAGGATTTTGCTCAAAAATTGTCGATCCCCGTGGAAATCTCGTCTTTCCGGGTTATCAGTATTCGCGTTTTGAAAATTTAAGAGAACAATATTTTATTACTTTAGAAAAGAGACTGTATAATTTAAATGATAAAACTGGAATTGCGGCATTTTCCGAATTTGGTTTTACGAATCCGGAAGTGTACCAAAATGATTATTCATTTCTTTTTCCATTTTCATTTTCTTTAGGATCCTTTATCCGTTTTGGTGCTGTTTTTGAAAAAACATTCAACAATATGGTAAGCCTGATAGTCAGACCTTCGTTCGAATTTGACCATTCCGGCTACAGTAATCTGATCAGCATCGATGCCGGAATTCGTTTATATTTAAACAGAAAGATAACTCCTACAATTGATACTTCATTACTCAATCGGACAGAAAACTGTTCTAATAGGAAATTCGGAATTGCTTTTATTCATAATTTCAGCACTTTCGCGAACACTTATCGCGGTAACGTTGCTGACTATCCAGTATTTTCTGATAGTCAGCACAAATTCTCCACTTTCTTTTTATATCCCAACAACAAATTTTATCCTGGCGGTGGCACATCATTCGAATTAGGTTATTTCGGACCAGGGAGATTCCGTCAAACCATTGGCTATGGTATTTTTCATACAAAACAATCTATGGGTGAGGAAGTGGGACCTTTTACATGGGACGGATATTACTTCGGAACAAATACGATACGTGTATCCGATTTGTATTACGAAACTGATTTTATGATAGTTCATCGTCAAACTAAAAGATTCCATTTTTTCGCCGGCGTAAAAATAAATTTTGAACATCGGTATATTTTTCATCAATCGTATCAGGGACGCTATGATTTTAACATTCTCAATAAACTTAATGAAATGTATTTTCAGGACAAATCAGAAGCAATTTCATTATTAGTGCCAATTGGAATTGGGACAAATCACAGAATCTATGAGGAATTCGGTATATATTTTAATATAATTAATATATTAAATGGAAATTATAATTATTCTTATAATGACAAAATGTATCAAACCTCAGAACATCAGGATTCAGGTGTCGATGGTTACTCACTCACCTATTCTCCTTGGGATCGGGGGTTAACCAAATTCAATGATTCTTCATCAGGAATCTGGCGAAAGGTGAGCAATATCTTTTTCAAAATCGGCTACCGATTCTAAAATTTTTACTCTCTGAAAGATCTATGAAAATCTGTGCGATCTCCCTTAAAAAACGGGACAAGTTGTGAGCCAAATATTTTTCTCACAGATCACTCAGATAACCACAGATCGCTGACGAAGTTTCGCAAACAATTCGTGACAATTTGTGAAATTAGTGTCAAAACTTTTATCTTCGCCCCTCGACCCTTCGACAAGCTCAGGGACCGCAAGCTCAGGGACCGTTTAATAAATAATCAAATGGCAACACAACAAGGAACAAAAGAGAATCCGTGGACGCTTAAAACTCCACCATTATCCTCAGAATTCACGATGCACAAAGATGTGAAGGATGGCAAAGAAATATTGGTTTGTACGGTCGGCAAAACAGTTCTGCACTACGATTATCGTTGTCTTGCAGATCTTCATGCAATGTTGAAAAAACATGGCGATTGGATGGAACTTGGTTCTGCCGATGAACAAAAACCTGCCAAAGAAGGCACTGTCGAAGCATGGGGTCGCTCAGAAAAAAATCCGGTTGGCGGTTGGTACGGTCTTAAAAAAGGACTTCGCGGAAGATTTGGAATGTATGTTCCACCACTTATGGAAAAACTCGGTCTGGCAGAATTGACACACGAGCCGAAAGGAAATAAGATGAAAGCGTTGAAGGGTTGAAGGCTTGAAGGGTTGAAGGGTTGAAGGGTTGAAGGGTTGAAGGGTTGAAAAAAAATTTAATTCCCAATAAAATAAATATTCAAATCACTAAATCTCCAAATTACTAAATCGATAAATGATGGGCAATCGAATTACACACTTTGAAATTCCGTGCGATGAGCCGGAAAAAACAATTGAATTCTTTAAAAAAGCATTTGGTTGGACTTTTCAACAATTCGGTACTGAACAATATTGGCTTGCTATGACAGGCGATCCTAAAACTCCGGGTATTGATGGTGCGATCATGAAAAAAATGAATCCGGGTCAACCGGTTGCAAATTCAATTAATGTTCCGAATATTGATGCAGCAATGCTTGAAATCGAAAAAGCCGGGGGTACACTCGTCACACCTAAAATGCCAATTCCAACTGTAGGTTGGCTTGTATATTTCAAAGATCCCGATGGCAATATACATGGGGCGTGGCAGGAGGATAGAAATGCGAAATAATTAACAATGAACAATTAATAATTAACAATTGGTAAATATTGAATTTCAGTCATTGAAGTCAGAAACAATTGTTGCAAGATTGGAATGGTGGAATAAGGCTCAATTCAAATTCAATAAGGGGCTGATGATTGCAAGTCCGATATTCATTGAAAAATTAATAAGGATGATAACGCAATAATACTCCCGCCAAGACGCAAAGACGCCAAGAGTGGGTCAGCTAACTTTTATTTCTTTGCGGCTTGGCGGCTTGGCGGGCAGTTTTTATTACCTTTGCTTAAGATGAAAAACTTCACCCTGATTATTTTATTTTTTTCAATCACAAATATTTTCGGACAACGAAGATGTTATACTATGGAACATCTTCAGTATATGAAAATTCAAGATCCGAAACTGGAAAATAGAATTTCGGAAAATGAAAATATTATTCAACATTATATTTCTTCTCACCCGAATATAAATTCGAACAGAACAATTGTCACAATTCCTGTCGTGGTGCACGTAGTTTGGCATACCACTTTGCAAAATATTTCGGACGCACAAGTACTCTCGCAAATCGATGTACTGAATGAAGATTTTTCGAGAACAAATGCAGACACAATAAATACGCCGATAATTTGGCAAACTATTGCTGCTAATACTCAAATTCAATTCTGCATGGCGCAACGCGATCCTGCGGGACTTCCTACGAACGGTATCGAACGACGACAAACTTTCAACGCGAGTTTTATCGATGACGATAAAGTAAAATATTATGCACTTGGCGGACTCGATGCCTGGGATGTGGATCGATATTTAAATATATGGGTTTGCGATTTCGGAAATACCGGATTATTAGGATATGGAGAATTTCCAACTGCAACACATTCGAATACCTACGGAGTAGTGATTCAATATGATTCGTTTGGAAGAACCGGAACAGTTACTGCACCATTTGATTTAGGCCGGACCTGTACGCACGAAATTTCACATTGCTTCGATTTATATCATATATGGGGTGATGATGGTGGCGCATGCTCGGGCTCAGATCAGGTGAGCGATACACCCAATCAGGCGGACGCCTCTTCCGGCTGTTATACATTCCCGCACACGGATGCGTGCACGACAACTTCACCTGGAATTATGTTCATGAATTACATGGACTATACCGACGATAATTGTTTGAATATGTTTACACAGGGACAAGCAGCAAGAATGATTTCTGCTATCAATTCTTTTTATCCTTCTCTCTTGACTTCGGATGGATGCTTACCTGTGGTGTTAATGGTGAACGATGCCGGCGCTCCCGCAATCGTTGCGCCAACAGGAAATTTATATTGCGACTCCATTTTCAC
>JAHEYM010000236.1 GCA_023251595.1 Bacteroidota bacterium | reverse complement strand
AATAAATGCACTCGAAAGTTTTGAAGATCGTCAGGTTTTTCTTGCTGAATTAGGATTGGAAGAACCCGGTATTACCAGATTAATTAAAGCCGCTTACAAACTTTTGAATCTTTCGACCTATTTCACTGCGGGTGAAAAAGAAGTTCGGGCATGGACAATTCCTACAGGTATACTCGCGCCAGGTGCAGCAGGCGTGATCCATACCGATTTCGAAAAAGGTTTTATTCGGGCTGAAGTAATTAAATTCGACGATTATGTCCGTCTTGGTTCAGAATCTGCTTGTCGTGATGCCGGAAAACTTTCAACCGAAGGAAAAGAATATATGGTGAATGATGGTGATGTAATGCATTTTAGATTTAATGTTTAATCTCATATATATAGCTACATTTCTTTGCGCCTTCGTGCCTTTGCAGCCAAATTATGGATTTTGCAGACTTTTCGTCTCTTGAACATCGTTTATTCAACCCGTTGATACAAACAATTTCGTATTATTACATCCGCGTTAACTTTCTTCAAATCAGCAATGTCTAAACTATGATGAAACAGTTTTTTGTGCTCATTCTAATGATTGCCGGACTTGCCAATTGCCTGGCTCAGGAAGTTTCGGGGGATATTGCTCAAATGCGAATCGGACCTAATCTTATGTTGAAGTACAATACCCATAAATGGGTTTATTCCAGTGCTTACGAAGACCCGAAAGATACTCTTGAATTTGGTCGAACAAAAGCCGAGTTTAAAGATCAGGATATCAGTGGCGTGAAGTTAACGCTGATGAATATCTCGTCTCAGTCTCCCGAAATGGCTATGTTCGCAACGACTGGTAAACTGACCTCCAAGAAGCTGATTGCCAATCTTCATAAAACCATCAGCGGTTTGAGTGCCTTGATGATCAAGGTCTCTGATCCTAAGAAATATCATGGATTTTCCTACATCATCCTTAAAACAGGTGGTGATGCAGGTCCGGCGGAACAAAAACAGGTCGTATTGATTAGTTGCATGGTTTCTCAGGGTGAAATTGTTTCTCTTATGACACTTGAAAGTCCGAAGGAATTTTCTGACGTTGATAAAATGGAAAAAGAATTCAAAAATGCTGTGAATAGTATTTCGGTAAAAAAGGTTTCAGCAGAAGTTATCAAACAATTCAGGGAGAAAAAGATTCCGAAAAACTTTGAAGAACCGCCGGTGCATAACGATGTGGTTACACCATCTGAGCCGATGCCGGATAATTATGAGAAATTTACCGAAAAAGCCAATGCCGGAGAATATAAATCGAGCGAATATCTCAATGCAATTATTAATTCTGTTTATCCTGACTCTATTTTCTATAAAATTATGAAAGCCGATTTAAGTTCAGGAACATATTCGACCATGTTCATGACAGGTTTTGTGAAGAAAATTCTGAAAGAGAAATATAATGATACACTCGAATTTTCTTATGCACCCGAAAAATTCGAAGAGATTGAGACGGAGGGTGAAAGCACTGTTTATCAAGCTGTCATTCATCTCGCAACTGATCACTACATGCTGCTATGGGCAACAAAAACTGATACCGCATGGAAATATAATTCTTATGTAACTGAAACACTTGCCACTTATCAGGATTTTAATGCCAGTGTCATGGGTTCAGGAGCCGGATTATCGATTTTATTTAAAGCGTCGGAAAGAGCTTTTATTTCTCCCGTTATTTCAAATAATTCGCCCGGTAAATTAATTAATATGTCTTCACCAATTGATTCGCAATTTGTGTCTGTGTTCAGAGATTGTGTTACCTCCTCAGATGTTGAAGATAGTATTGAGAGATGTACTACTGTTGTGCATAATATAAATGCGCATCATTTTACAGTATTTGATAGTATTCAAGATGTAAAGGCGAGATTACAATTTAAGGATTTTACAGATCTGAAGAATTATTTAAATTCTACAGATTATTATGGTCTGACGGCAAAACAAGATAGTATTGATGTCGTTCGTACATCGGCATGGGCTGGTTTGAATGATTCAATTACGGCGGAAATGCGGATGTACTATACGCCTCTGTTTTCGGCAGATCTGGATGATGACGGTAAATTAGACCTTTACTGGGCTGCTTTTTCAAATGGTAAGTTAATATATTACGAGGCATTTAAACAAGCAGGAAAAGAGTGGAATAAACTGAATCAGAGCGATATAATTTCAAATAAAATAATAAAATATAAAGATTGTCTTCCATATATTACTCACTCAACTCTTAAAATTGCGCCTCCAAGTGGAGAATAATTGCAATATATTATTTCCATGAATTATAAATTCCTCCTTCTTTCTTTTCTATTGTGTTTTCAATTCAGCATAGTGTTTTCTCAAAAAACATTCGTCGGAGCGGACTCAGATACGATTCCTCCCAATCTTAAATTTCATTACGATTCTGCGAGGTGGGAAACGCATAGCTGGCCAAGCGGACAATATTCAACTTATGAAGTATGGGCTGGAAATTCTCTGTATCGCAATAAACAAATCGAGGGATTAAAATTGAATTTCACGAATATGCTTGCAGATTCAAAAGACCTTCAGATGATGATTCCCGATACAGCCAATTCTACCCGAAAAATGGTTCAGGCTTTTTATAAACTCGCCAAAACAATGACGAAAAAGAAAATGGTTATTGGTCCCGTGAAAAGTTATCATCGTTTCAAATATTTCACATTCAAAACGCCGTCTCGTGATACGTTGGCTAAATCTTCACAGACTGTATATGTCGCTTGTATTGTCTCACAAAAGCAATTTGTATCGATGATTTCGATGGAGGGCCCCAAGGATTATAATAATGATAATTTATTATACGATGAATTTAAAGATGTAATGCACGGAATTGAAGTGATTAAATTGCCGGATTCATCTATTTTGAAACTTAAGGATGATAGACGTAAGCTGGATGCCCATCGTGACAGTCTCAATAAAAGTATATCCGAATTCAAGCCGTATTCGAAGCCGGGCTCCTCAAGGGGACCAAGTAATATGCTGATAGAATATGCAAAAAAAGGACACTATACATATAACGCATATTTCAATGCTGCCATCCTGAACATCTTTCCGGATACTGCATTTAAGAATGCTGGTTCGACGAAAGGAATTTATCGAAGTTCGGGTTTTTCTCCTCTTTTTTATCAGGGTCTGCTGACGAAAATAGTAAAGGATAAATATCCTGAGAATGATATACCATATATTTCGATGGGTAAATTTAAAAAAACGTATGTGGATTCAATCAACTTCTACACAACAACAATGACTCTCAAATCAAGAGATCAGTTGTTTGTGTGGGCTTATCAGGCAGATTCAGTATGGATCTTCGATTCTTTTCTTTGTGATAAAGCTCAAAATGAAAACTTCACCGGGGAAAGTATTAACGGTTCAAAAGGAGATTATTCAATAGTTTTTCATTCATCTTATAAAATGATTCTTGCCAGCGTAGCCCCGATTAAGACTCTTCCTCTTATCATTCCTATAAACGAACCTTCTGACTCCATCTATGTTAAAATTCACAGAAATTCGTCTGTGACCGGCAATGATTCATTTTTAGATGGTGACGTTATTTATCATTTAAACGCACATCATTTTTCAGTGTTCGATTCAATTCACGATTATAAATGCAGATTATCTTTTAAGAATTTCAGGGAATTACGTGATTATGAATTATCACCTGACATTTCAGATGGTTATGATAAACAAGACAGTATAGATGAGTTAAAAAGTACTGCATGGCTTTCGCTTGCAGACAGCATAACACCTGAAATGCGATTCTATTATTCCAAACCAATATGGATTGATGTGGATAATGACGATTCTGGTCATCCAAAAGAATTAGTCTGGGTTGCAGTCAGTAATGGTAAAATAATTACTTATGAAGCATATAAAAATATCGTCAACGAATGGAAATTGATGGAAAGGAATCCTTCCGTAGAAGAAAGAATTATTGCAAGTCCCGATGTGCAGGGTTTAATAAGGCGATCACTTTTGAAAGTTGAACCAAATAGTGAATACTAAATTTTATTTTTTCTCCCCTCCCGCAGTCTCATCCTTCAACATCAACTCACGTATATATTTAACCGGTGCCGATCCGTAAGAAAGAAATTTCTCATGAAACTTTTTCAGATTAAATTTATCTCCTTCTTTTTTCCTGATCTCATTCCTTAAATCATATATTTCGGTGAATCCGGTGAAATAACTGCAAAGCTGAACCTGTGTTAATGAAACGCGGTTGTACTTTTCTTCTGCTTCGGCTTTTTGTTGAAACGCTTCGTCGATGAGCAAATGAAGTGCATCTTCTTTACTCATATTAAGTGTGTGAATACTGTAATCGAGAATCGTATTGCAGACAGATCTCAAATGCCATTTATAATAAAATAACCACATCGCAGGATCATTATTTCCATATCCTTCTTCCAACATCATTCTTTCGGAATATACAGCCCAGCCTTCAACCATTGCGCCATTCCCAAGAATACTCTTCACCAAACTCGGCGATTGATTGCTATATATTAATTGCGTGTAATGTCCTGGAATCGCTTCGTGAATATTTAATATCTGCATTAAATACCAATTATATTCGCGTAAATAGCTCTCAGCTTTTTCTGCTGTATAGTTAGTGAGTGGGGTAACGTTGTAATAGGTATTTGCTTCTTTATCATACGGCCCCGGAGCATCAATTCCTGCTCCCGCAACCCCTTGCTGATACACAGGCGTTTCGCGAACTACCAATGGTTTTTTCGGATCTAAATAGATTAAATTCTTTTTATTGATGAAATCTGTAAGTTCGGGCATTTGTTTTTTAATGGCAGTGAGTAGCGAATCGCGATGAACATGTTTCAACGAAAGTTTGTCGATCATTTTCCTTACAGCCTGTAATGAATCAACCGGCATTGCTTCTTTACCCATTTGCTCGTTCCAGAGTTGACGGGTAAGTTTCATCATCTCATGTTGAATTTCACCTTTTCTCTGAAGTGCTCTTTTGTATATTTCTTCTGCCGGATATTGAGATACAATATCATATTTAAATTTAGCTTCAAACAAATCTTTTCCAATCCTGAAACTACGGGCAGTTTTCTCATCGAGTTTCGGAAGAACATCTTTTTCAAGAAAATCTACATACGAATTAACAGATTTCTTTGCTGCAGCAATATTCTTTTTAATAGCATCTTTTTCTTCACTCTTCAAACCACATTTTGTTAAGGAATCCTCAATACTTTCGAGTACAGAAATTGCGCCCTTGTTTTGTTTTATTCCAAGGTTTGTATGAACGATGGTTGGATTTTTAATATTTGCCATTCCTGCTTTATAATATGCATCAACTTTCAGCAATTTAATTCCTATATTTTTCATACGTTCGTCAAGAGGCGCATAAGTACCTTCCAGAATATTATCAAATTGTGAACTGATATTATAATCGGAAGGATTCCACTCCCAACTTTTGAAAGTCGTAGTATACCATTTCGCTGAATTCAATTGATTTTCAATCAAAAAATAGTCAGTTTGATTATTTGGCGAAAGACTCTTCTGATCGATCTTTTTCAAGCTGTCTGAGAAACGTTCGCAAAAAGCAATCTCCTCTTTCCGATGACCTTCATCATTCACCACCAAAACGCTATCGTATTTATGGTAGCCCTGAGACGATGCCCAACCAGGATTAAGCTTCCACAACGCTTCAATAAATTGTTCGCTCAATTTTGCGAACTTTTCATTGTCGTTATTCGTGCTGTCGGTCGTCTTTTTCTCGCCTGAGTTGCATCCGGAGAGAAGAACTGTTAGGATCATAAATGTGGTGTAATAGATTGATTTCATGTTTGTTTAACCTAAGTTATTTATGTAAAATTGCGGGCTCAAAAATAATGTAATTCTTCCAATGAATAACAATATCATCCTTAATACTCCTTTTAGCTTCAGGAATCACATTAATTCATGGTTCCGATCACTATTTCTCGTTCTGTTTCTGTTTCTGTCTTCTTTCCTTTATTCCCAGCGTTTGCCTTATCCCGAGGCTAAAAAAGGCGAGCAGGTTGATGATTTTTTTGGAAAGGAAGTAGCCGATCCATACCGCGGACTCGAAGATCTTGGAGCACAGGAAACAATAGATTGGGTGAAGGCGGAGAATAAGGTCACCAGCGATTATCTAACTGCAATCCCATTCCGTGAAAAGATCAGAGACCGTCTCACCAAGATATGGAATTATCCTCGTTATTCGGCGCCGTTCAAGTCGGGCGACTATTACTTCTATTACAAGAATGATGGTTTGCAAGAGCAGAATGTATTGTATGTGAGGAATGGGTCAGATGCCATGGAGCGTGTGTTGCTCGATCCCAACAAATTGTCGGTCGATGGCTCTGTTACGGTTTCTTCCATCTCGGTTTCAAACGATCACGAATTTCTTGGTTACTCTCTTGCGCGAGGCGGGTCGGACTGGCAGGAGTTACACGTGCTGGAAGTTGAGTCCGGTAAAGTACTTGATGATGAGATTAAATGGGTGAAGTTTTCCAATATCGCATG